>JACRGV010000074.1 GCA_016212215.1 Nitrospirota bacterium | reverse complement strand
GTTTCACAAAGGAGGATGAAAACCACCCCCCCCAAGCCCCCCCTTGTTAAGGGGGGGAAAGTTCCTTTGGTGCTCAATGGCCAACGGCAATCCCCCCCTTTGTTCAAGGGGGGGCATGGGGGGGTTATTTTCGGATGAACCGTCATGAGCCATGGGCTCACAAAGGATGATGAAAATGAGGCCCTCTCCCCTTAGTCCCCTCCCGCAAGGGGAGGGGAGATATGAAAGATTGCCGAAGATCCCCCCTCCCTTGACGGGAGGGGGTTAGGGGGAGGGTGAGCTATGGGGATTTTCGGATGAACTTTCATGAGCGGGGCGCTCACAAAGGACAATGAAAACCCCACCCTCACCCTAACCCTCTCCCTGAGGGAGAGGGGGCTATGTTGATTCCCTCCCCTTCAAGGGGAGGGTTAGGGTGGGGATGGGGTTATTTTCGGATGAAAGTAATGAATTTATTTTTAATACATAATTAATCAGGAGGAAAAATGGGTACAGAGGTTAGGGAAGCGGCGAAGCAGGAGACTGGGTTTTTAAGCGGAAATGAGATGACCGCTCTGGCTGCAAGCCAGATAGATTTTCATTTAATGGGGTTCTATCCCATTACGCCTTCAACAGAGATTGCAGAGAATATAGACGAGATGAAGGCAGAGGGTGAACATAATATCGTAATGGTTCATGGTGAGGGTGAACATGGCGCTGCAGGAATATGTTACGGTGCATCAACTACAGGCGCAAGGGTCTTTAATGCAACGTCTGCCAACGGTCTCCTCTATGCCATAGAGCAGATGCCGGTTCAATCAGGTACACGTTTTCCCATGGTGCTTGATCTGGTAGCACGCTCTGTATCAGGACCTCTCGACATCAGATGCGACCACAGTGATGTTATGATGGCACTGAACTGCGGCTGGATTATCCTTCTGGCAAAGGACCCGCAGGCAGCTTATGACATGAATATAATTGGTGTAAAGATCGGTGAGCTTGAGGACGTAAGACTGCCGGTCATTATAACTTATGACGGCTTTTTCACAAGTCATCAGAAACGCAGGGTACAGTATTTTACAGACAAAAAGATTGTTCAGGATTTTGTAGGTTCACATCCGCCAAAGTATATTTCAGTTGACCCAAGAAATCCTGTTACAATAGGCCCTTACATGAACGACCCTGACCTGATCAACAATAAGAAACAGCAGGCAATGGCTATGGAGGCCGCATACAATCGTCTTGATGAGGTCTTTGAGAGTTACTATCAGATAAGCGGCAGGCGCTATGGTCTGCTTGATAACTATATGATGGAAGATGCTGAGACGGCGCTGTTTATACTTAACTCTGCCTTTGAAACCTCAAAAGAGGCAGTGGATAAATTGAGGGCAGAGGGACACAAGGTAGGCGTGATTATGCCGAATGTCATCAGACCATTTCCTGCAAAGGAGATCAGGGCAGCGATGAAGAATATTAAGGCCCTATGTGTTGCAGACCGTCAGGATTCCTTTGGTGCATGGGGCGGCAATATGACACTTGAGGTAAAGGCGGCACTTAAAGATGACCAGGAGAACAGGACACTTGTACTAAGCCGCATATACGGCCTTGGCGGCAAAGAGTTTTATATGGAAGATGCCATTGATATGCTTAATGAGGCTATGGATACTGCCTTGAAAGGGAAGGTCGAAATACCTTATGAATACGTAGGTGCAACACCGGGTGACCCAAATTATACTCCTGTACAGATACAGAAGCCTCTTACAAAAGAGGATACAACGCGCAACCTTATTACTGTTACACAGGATGAAAAAACAGGGGATTTCCTTGATTTCAAAGGCATCAGCGCAAGACCTTTGAACGAGTTACCAAAGAGGATTTCTCAGGGACATTCTGCGTGCTCAGGGTGCGGAATTTTCCCTGGACTCGATACCTTCTTTAAAGGGATTCAGGGTGATGTAGTAGTACTGTTCCACACAGGATGCGGGATGGTGGTTACAACCGGCTATCCTTACACATCACATAATGTTACCTATATACACAACCTCTTTCAGAGCGGTGCATCCACCCTCAGCGGTGTGGTAGAGGCATTCCGCGAAAGACAGAGGAGGGGAGAGTTACCGGATAGCGAAGATATAACATTTGTTATGATCACCGGTGACGGCGGCATGGATATCGGTATGGGACATACCATTGGTGCGGCATTAAGAAATCACAAGATGATTATACTTGAGTACGATAATCAGGGCTACATGAATACCGGTGCCCAGTTGTCTTTCTCAACCCCGATCGGTCATGCTACAACAACTTCGCATGTCGGGCCTTATCAGGCTGGTAATCGGTATCAGCATAAGGACACAGCCCAGATTATGGCATCATGTAATATACCTTATGTATTCACTGGAATTGCAACCCAATATCGGGACCTTATTAAGAAGGCGACTAAGGCACAGTATTATGCGAAGAATGAGGGGCTGGTTTACGGAAAGATACTGATTGCATGTCCCCTTGAATGGAAGAGTGAAGAGAGGATCGGGCTTGAGATTATTCAGGCGGCAGTTGACTCCTGTTTCTTCCCGTTATATGAGATTGTACATGGAAAGACAATTATTACCTATAACCCTGAAGAGAAGGGGAAGAAGGTCCATGTTACTGAATGGCTGAAGCTGATGGGTAAGACCAAACACCTTACCAAACCTGAACATAAAGACCTGGTTGAAAAATTCCAGCAGGAAGTAGACAGGCGGTGGGAGAGATTGAAGGCGATGCATGAACACCCCCTATTATAATTTCATGCAAACGCAATATTTGGCCGACTACGGCGTCAAAACTGACTGTCCAAATACTCACGTACATAAAAGAGTATGCTCCGTTTTGTCCAGCCAGCTTTTCCTTGTAAACGACTCAAATCTTACGTTTGCACCGAAAAATAAAAAACAACTTCATTTTTCGGTTTAGAGGGCCTGTATATATGCCTTTAATACAATACTCCACACATGAGATAGAGTGTAAGGTTATTTATTACGGCCCCGGCCTATGTGGGAAGACAGAGAACGTACGTTATATCTATAATAATACCAACCCTGAGAGCAGGGGACAGTTCGCCTCTATAACCACAGAGAAGGAACGTACACTTTTCTTTGATTTTCTATTGCTGTACTTAGGCAATCTAAGTGGATTTACCCTGAAGGTTAATCTCTACACAATACCGGCAAAGACCTTTTATGAAGAGAGCAAAAGACTCATAATAAACGGCATGGATGGCGTCATTTTTGTTGCAGACTCACAGGTTGCAAGGATGGATGCAAATATTGAGAGTATGGAGAACCTTAAAAAGGATTTATCATTACTGGATACGGACTTAAATTATACCCCCTTTGTCCTACAATATAACAAAAGGGATCTGCCCGGCATAATGCCTGTAGACGAGATGAACAGACTGCTAAACCCAGCAGGCATCCCTGCTTATGAATCTGTCGCACAAAAAGGTGAAGGGGTCTTTGAATCCCTCAGGGGTGTTACAGACCAGGTAATAGTAAAACTACATAACTACCTATTGACTTAATCTCCTGCACTTATATATAATGTGCAACATCAAATTTCAAAAAATTCCCCGGTAGCTCAATCGGCGGAGCGAGCGGCTGTTAACCGCTAGGTCGTAGGTTCGAATCCTACCCGGGGAGCCAATATCAGATAAAAATAAGTTACTACTCATGCTGCTGCAAGCCTGACTTCAGCAATAATAGTATCCCATGGAACCATAATCAAACCGTCCTTGGTTGGGGTCAAAAGACCAATACGCATTAATTCCTGTACGTCAGTATGGACATTCTTATAGTCCCTCTCCAACAGCTTAGATAGAGACCTGATGCTCATTGGTCCTTCTCGGCGTAATGATTGTAATAGGGTCCAGCGGACAGGTGTGAGAACCCTCAAAAGTGTATCAATATCTTCAAAATTAAGCAGTTCTTCCTCCCTGACAGGCTCTCTTTGTTCAGACTTGTGCCATGCATCAATAAAACGATTTGCCGATTCAGTAAGTGTGCTAATGCCGACCTTGATTTTTTTAGTCATAATATTTCCCTCCTCGCTTTTGTTACATCTGCCAGGAAATCCGCCATTAAAGTTTCAACATCAACGAAGCGGTAGGCCTCTTCAATAGTTCTATAATGCCTGTGGTCTCCCTTGCCGGTTTCATTATCGTATCTTACAATACAAGTTCCATTTACTGTGCCGTAATAGAGCCGATATTTGATTCCGTGTTGACGCTCAGGACTTTTTGCCGGCAGCTCCCATATTACCATTTCTACAATAGACCCGTCTTCTAACACATTCTTTTCTCTGTGTACCAGTTTTGCTACCATATGTTATAAATACCATATAGCTACTTTAACTGTCAAAGAGAATCTTCCAGCCTACATCGTGCAGAGATTTTTGCAGCCACATGAACAGGATACCTGATGGAGTATTGTTTAGGGTCTGTCATGAAATAACTTGTGCATTTAGGCGCTCAGATTTCGGTCAGGTTTGAGTGCGACCGATTGAGCAAACCCGAAGGCGTAGTTGAGTCTACGCTGAGGGGTTGCGATTGAGGAGCACACAAAGATGGCCGGAAGATGAGATGCATAAATGTATAGGTTATTTTATGACAGACCCTTAGCTGCTATGACAGAAATTACAGGCTTACTCATAGCAGATAAAAACGATGCATAATTACACGCGTCGTCTATATGTTCCCTGATGAGTTTTATAATTATATTGCTTATCTCAAAGAAACAAATTCTTCCCTTTGCTCGGATTTATTATCACTAGGGAGCCAATTCGTATCCGCATCCCTCCACGGCCTGATATGTAGCGACAGAAAAGGGGGATAGGAATAATTACCCTATATACGGCAGTCAAGCGGATAACCATATTAATTAAAATGGTTCTAATAGATCCCCTTGACACCTATTAATCCAGAGAGTAGGATGAAGCTCGAATTTTTCGATTTACCTATGGGTCAAGATTGCGAGGTTAATCTGTTCATGAAAAAGCAATGATTCTTATATTGTAAATTCAGATATATCATGTATGGTCAATTAAATGAAAAAAAAGGCTCGTAATAACATCAAAGCATCAAGGTCGCTAATCAAAAATGGCTTTTATGAATCATCTGTCTCGCGTGCATATTATGCAGTATACCTTGCAGCATGGCACTATTTAAAAACCATGGATATTAATCCCCCACAAAAGGCGCCGAAGGGTGGCTACTATTGGCCTCACCACAAACTTCCGGGAATCTTGTGTGATGAATATGGATTTATAGGTCCTGAGCAGATGGAAAAACTGGAGTTAATCTGCTCTCGTAGAATAAAGGCAGACTACTATGTTGATAATATTGAGAAGGAAGAAGCCCAGAACTCGCTCTCTATTGCCACAAATTTTATCACCTTTTTTCTGGATAAGAGAGATAAAGTTGAATGAAGCCGGAAAGATGCATAGAGATTATAAGACTCATTGAAAATGCTACTAACTATGATTATTCGCTTCGTTGGGTAGATGAAGCGACCTCATTAGGTGATTTTGATGGAAGGGAGGTTGCAATAGATGTATTCAATATCACAGCTAGTGAACAGATTGTTTTTTTAACTCGAATAAGACAAATAAGGAATAAGATGCGTGAGATGATTGGTCACAGGGGCGTCTTTATATTTCATTCACCGGAATCTACAAGGATGCACTATGCAAATCTTTTTCCAATAACTCACGGCGTCCTTTTGGAGGCAGGAAGTTCAATCCGTATGCCGTTGCCGGTGCCTGGTGGAACCGGAATAAAACCTGTAATAAGTGGTGGTACAATTTGTTTAAAACTGAGAAAAGCCGCATGAATCGTATCCAGCTCGGCTCCAATTTATTTGAGGATTGTGAAAATGTCCTCCTCATTTCCGGAACCCCCCTTTTTTCATATAGTGTAGAACCTGACGGGATAAAGCTATCATTCAACGTCTATTCTCCGCCAGCCAAAACAGCTATTCAGGTTGAGGACAATTTAAAAAAGAAAGGCGATGTTGAAGTCAAAATTGGAAAGAATTATGCGGATATTACGATGGGTAAAAAAAAGCTATTTGAGCTGTATGTTGAGGTGGACTCTGTTGTTATAAATCTTGATTTACGCCCCATCGGGCTTCACATTTATACAGACCCGAATGCCCTACATGTAGGGGGAACACAGCTTTCACAGAATATTATTAAACAATCTAAGCATGGAATTTCAATAGGTTAAAGAAGTACGTTTCAAAACACCGCATAAGTTTACTTACCTGCTTTCCAATATTTCTGACCGCTATGTTTCCTAAAACCCTATCCAGTATTGGGACATATTTGCTATATTACGTTTGACATATATCCATTATGCTTGACAGTGCTACAGGCTTATGTAAAGATTTGTGAAAAAATAAAATGGTGAGGTAATTTCAGCTATGCCGGTGCTTGATTGGATAGGGAAAAAGCAGGTTATAAACCATGATAAGGAGGTCCCCTTCAGGCTTTTAAAAAGGGTTGATTCCTTATCAATAGGCAAGAGTGAAAATCTGATCATCAAAGGTGATAACCTTGAGGCTTTAAAGGCACTTCTGCCTTATTACTACAATAAGGTCAAAGTATCTACATAGATCCTCGATGCCGAGCTTTTTAATGCTCATGGTCTTATTAACGATGATGTTGTCTATACTGATCTTGCACGGTATATATTCTTCTCTGAGACGAGGCTTGATCTGAAAGAAAGGGAGATAGAGGATTATTTTATCGGAGAGAATAGCGACATAGAATACTACCTGATATATAAAAAGGACAAGAAGAATATTCTTAACGGGAAGATTATTCCAATGCTTAAAAAAACAGGCAAACAAAAGATTGTATATGCGGATAGTTGTACCTTAGATGCTGAAGTCCTTGCAGAGTTAAAGATTACTTTCAAACAGATACCTTACGAGGTAAGAGGCTTTTGATGGAACTTAAAAACTATCAGAAGGCAGTTATTGACAGTCTGGAAGAATATCTTAAAAATTTAAGGGATAATTCTTCCAAAAATCCTGCCAAGTCTGCCTTTATAGAGATTACGGATAAACCTTCCATATCCTTACAGAGGACATGCCGAATGTTCCTTTTATCTGCGTCAAAGTCCCAACAGGCGGTGGGAAAACACTTATTGCAAGCCATAGTGTCGGCAAGATATATGACCATTACCTTTTAGAAAAAGATTATAAAGGTCTGGTTGTCTGGTTTGTTCCATCCGATGCCATCAGGACACAAACGCTTAATGCCATGAGGGACAGTACGCATCCATACAGATATGCAATTGACGAGTACTTTGATAAGAAGGTGGTTGTACTTGACAACAAAGAGGCTATTTCACTTCGTGTATCGGATATAAAGGATAATGTCTGTATTATAGTCTCAACACTGGCTGCATTTAAACGCGAGGATAAAATGATGAGGAATACAGGCTGGCAAAGGCCATTGATGATATGAGTAATGTCAAATGGTGGTTCAGGAATTTAGATCAAGGAGGATTCTACATACAGGGTTATTTACCATACCCATTAAATCCTGATTTTATCCTTGAAACAAAATCAGGAAAGATTGTCGTCCTTGAATACAAAGGTCAACACCTTGCTGACCGTGAATATAAGGAAGAAATAGGGAATATATGGGGTGGTATAAATGATAAGTATAAATTTATGATGGTGACAAAAAGTAATGTTGAGGAGAAGATAAACAGGATAAAAGAATTATAAGTGCCGGTGTATAGTTTAAATCTTTGATTTAAATTAAAAAGTTGGCTGCTCTTGAAATATCAGTTTATTTATAATATCCTCTTCCTATCTATTCTAACAAAAGGATCCGCCACATGAATAAACCAGGAAGAAATGAACCCTGCCCGTGCGGCAGTGGTAAGAAATACAAGAGATGCTGTCTTTCGAAATCTTACATTCCGGCTGGGAAAGAACACTCTATATTGGAACAACAGATGGAGGCGATAAAGACTGAAATGGATGTGGGATAGGTTAAACCTTATCTGTGAGTTTTAACCCCACCCTCACCTTAATCCTCTCCCTGAGGGAGAGGAAATTTCCCTCCCCTTCAAGGGGAGGGCAGGGTGGGGATGGGGTTAATTTTCGTAAGAAGTCTTACACCGCTATCCCGACATTTAGTTGTTCAAACCAGTCAAGAAATTTTTGTATATCGGTTTTCTTAAAGATGGCGCCGTGCTGGGGACACATCAGGTTTATATCGAGTTTTCTGATTAATCCTATCCATTTATTCTTCGCAACATTAGATGGCATCCACCTTTTGTGAAAGCCTTCCATATACTGTATGTGATTATTGAAGTCTTTGACGAATATGTCATCATAGTCGGGCGGAAGAAGGGCGGCACCGATATCCCCGCTGAACAGTATCTTTGCAACAGGGTCGTACAGGGAGAAATTGCCTGATGAATGTAAATAGTGGGCAGGTATTAGTTTCAGGTCATTGCTACCGCCTAGCGGCAGGATAGTCCCTTCGTCAGGGACAGACGTGAGTTCCCTTCCTCCGCCAAAATGAGGGATAAACATGCTCCATACCCAGGGAACATACACTGCCTGGAGGTTTTTGCAGACTGAAAGCCATAATGAAAGAGAAGAGCAAATATCCGGGTCCTGGTGCGAGGCAAATATAGATTCTACGTTATCCATTTCTATCTCTTTTGAGAGGGCAGAAATCATTGAAGGAAAAATCTCAAGTCCGCCCGGGTCAGGGAGTAACCCCTTTTCATCATTTACTATGAGATACTGATTTGTATCTATAAGTGTTTGTGGACGCTTTGGATCTTTACCAAAATATACCCACCTTCTCCTGGCGTTATTAAACAGTTCATGGCTTAACATTTAGTCTTCTCCTTATGATTATATAAAGTTTACAGTCCGTGTAAGCATACCTGTAATTGCAAGGACCTGGTCATGTGCCATGTCCTCAAAGTCTGCAATGTCTTTTGAAAGTGCCCGAATATTTGAGGCTACTGTGGGCAGGTCCGACTGGACGTTATTAACACGTGCAGACTCAACAAGGGCAGTGATTGAGATAAAGTGGCACTGTCTTACTGCGACCATCCTGATATTGTCAATAATCCTGCAGAGTTTCTTTGACCGGCCTTCCATAGTGGACAAGTTCTTCAGAATTTCCCTGCCGCAGTTAATGGTCTCGCTCCATAAGTGATATTCAATGGAATTTTTCGTGCATCTTGACTTCTCATTCTCCCATTTTCTCAGAGCTGCTGAATTAACGGATGACTCCCATTCATAGAATATTGGTTCATTTTTTTGTGATAAGACATTATTCAGCGAACGTTTTAACAGGTCGAGCTTCATTTCTGCAACGCCCCACTTTGCAATGTGGTTTGCCATCTCAAAAAAGATTTTTTCTATCTCTTCAATAAGTTTAGAAAGTTCATGAGACATTACAAGCAGGTCTTTAACAACTACGCTGAAAGGGGCACCCTGCTCCCCGATATGTGCAGATGCAATCTCAGCATTCAGGGATATGAGGCGTGTCCGTCTGATGATGGGCAACATTCCTGCGAAGGTGCGATTCAGGTTTATTGCCCTGACCCTTAGATCAGTATTTGAATTATCTTTAATAGTTTCCATTGTGAAAATATTAACGGTAAATTATCAGTACTACTTTAGTCTCTTTTGCCTCTTACTATAAATTTCCTTAATTCCTCCATGCCTAATAAAAATAGTGAAAAGGGTATGAAGAAGAGCCATGCATAAATTGGTAGAGGGGATGTGCCGGTAATTACATTTCCTCCGTTGGTGTAGACTATGAAGAGCAAAAGTATTACCTCTGTGAGGATGCCGTAAAGGATCAATTTGTTTGATTTAAGAGACAGTGAAAAAACAGAGTTTATCCTTGAACGGCAGACCAGCACGTTTGCGATTTGTGTCATTATAATACCGGTCAGGCAAACTGTTGTGGCCTTTAGATAAACAGGGTCCGCCGGCGTAAGGTGAGTTCCCCATGTCCATCCGTTTATTGAAAGAAACCAGAAGAATCCAGCCATTGATGCGATCGCCTCAATCGGACCGAGAAATAGATATGCCCTTGCGAGGAGGGGAAAAGACAAGAGTCTTTCTTTCATTGAGCGGGGAGGTCTTTTTAAAATATCCGGCTCGGGAGGTTCAGCGCCAAGTGCGAGGGCAGGTAGCATGTCAGTTCCGAGGTCTACTGCGAGTATCTGTATAACAGTAAGCGGCAAGGGTATGCCGAGGAGGGCATAAGCTATATAGGGTATAATCTCAGGGATATTACTGCTCAGTATATAAGTTGTGAACTTCTTGATATTTTCAAATACCGTGCGGCCTTCCTCAATCGCCTTCACAATTGTCGCGAAATTGTCATCCATTAAGATAATATCTGATGCCTCTTTTGCAACGTCTGTACCGGACAGGCCCATTGCAACCCCGATGTCTGCCTTTTTGAGGGCCGGTGCATCATTAACACCATCCCCCGTAACTGCAACCACTTCGCCTATGTCTTTCAGGGCAGAGACTATGGTCATCTTGTCTTCCGGCGTCACCCTTGCAAATGCAATCTCTCTTCCTTTGAGGATCTGCAAAAGCTCTTTGTGACTTTGTTTCTTTAAATCTGCCCCTGTTATTACAACCGGGTCATTAAACAGACCTATCTCCCTTCCGACTGCCCTTGCAGTATCAGGGTTATCCCCTGTTACCATGATTATCTTAATGCCTGCGCTTTTACATCCTTTGATTGCATCAGGTACTTCGGGTCTTGGCGGATCTTCAAGGGCGGCAAGGCCGAGGAAGGTGAGGTTGGTTATCCCGGATAGCCCATGCTCACCCTCCCCCTCCCATTGAAGGGGAGGGAATATTAAAATAGGCCCCTCTTCCGTTACGGGGTGGGGAATATCTGTTGTCCTTTTCTTTCCTCCACATTTCCCCTCCCCTTGCGGGAGGGGATTAAGGGGAGGGGGGGGTTGGGAGGGTGCATTATTTTCAACCTGCTTATACGCAACCGCCAGCACCCTCAGTGCCTTAGCTGTCATATCATGTAATGCCTGCTCTGTCTCTTTCTTTTTTATATCATCAAAAGGAATCACCTCATTATCAATCGCTACATTCGAACACAATTGTAGTACTGTCTCAGGAGCGCCTTTTACATAAATAATCCTATTTCCACCCCCCCGTTGCCCCCCCTTGGTAAGGGGGGGGGGGGGGGTATCTTTTCATGAATGGTGGCCATCCATTTCCTCACGGAATCAAATGGCTGTTCAGATATTCGCGGTTCTTCTGATTTTAATGTATCTATATCAAGATAGTTTTGTGCAAATTCAAGCAGGGCTTTTTCTGTGGGGTCTCCGATGATTACGCTGTCCCGCGTGTGTGCATCGTTGCAGAGGGTGATGGCTTTGAGGAAGAGGTCATGCGGAACGCCTTCCGGCGGGGTTAGAAAACCCCGCCTATCCACATTTATATTAACGATAGGCGGGACATTCTTGTCCCGTTCATGTTCTCCCTTTCTAAGCCAGTGTTGTCCACTCGTATATACCTCAACCACTGACATCTTATTTTGTGTCAGTGTCCCTGTTTTGTCTGTGCAGATTACGGTTACGGCGCCGAGGGTTTCTACGGATGTGAGTTTTCTTACTATTGCCTTTTTCTTTGCCATCCTCTGGCTTGCCATGGCGAGGGAGAGTGTAACAGTGGGGACGAGTCCTTCAGGGATGTTTGCAACTACTATCCCGAGTGCAAATATAAAGTTTTCCCAGAAGCTTCTGCCTGCAATGATTCCGATGAGAAAAAACAGGACACCAAGAAATACTGCAATTATTGATATAGTCCTTGTTACACGGATGGTTTCAAGTTCAAGAGGACTCATGCCGCTTTTTACCTCTGATGTGAGCCTTGCTATCTTGCCGAATTCTGTACTCATGCCGGTAGCAAATGCCACGCCTCTACCCTGGCCGGTAACAACTGATGTACCTGCAAAAACCAGATTTATGCTGTCAATAAGGTCGGCATTATTTTGAGGAGAAGATGTTCTTTTAACAGGCATTGATTCACCTGTTAGGGATGACGCATCCACCTTAAGCTCTGCTGATTCTATCAGGCGTATATCTGCCGGTACCCTATCCCCTTCTTTTAATAAGACCACATCACCGGGTACTATCTCAGATGCAGTGACCTCTATCTCCTTTCCATCTCTTATAACAGCAACCCTGAAAGGGAGGAGTTTTTTTAATTCCTCAAATGCCTTCTCTGCCCTGTATTCCTGAAAGAATGCAAACCCGCCGTTTATAAAGATTACACCCATGATTGCAAATCCAAGGATGATAAATCCTTCGCCCGGTTTCATGGCCTCACCGATAAAGGATACTATTGTTGTGCACCAGAGGAGGATTGCAAAAAGATTTGTGAGGTGTTTGATAAGTGTATAGAGGAGTGACTTCCGGGCAGTCTCAATTATCTCATTCGGACCGAAGTGTTTAAGGCGCTCAGATGCCTCATGCCCTTCCAGCCCTGATGGGGAGGTGTGCAGGTATTTATAGACATCATCAGGAGATAGAGCCTGAATTGCCATAGATATGCTCGAAGATAAACCCCATCCCCACCCTAACCCTCCCCTTGAAGGGGAGGGAATAAACTTAGTGCCCTCTACCTCATGGAGAGGGGCCGGGTTAGTGTGCCTATTTTTTCAATCTTACTTCTTACTTCTGCTTGCTACCTACTTAAAATGTACTAGCATAACATCACACGGTGTATCTCTTAAAATCTCTTCCACCGGGTTTCCTGAAACGATTCTTTTGATTATATTTCTTGTTGTAGCGCCTGCAATTATCAGGTCATACTTGTGATGTGACGCCTCGGATATAATCTCCTCACGGGCATTTTTCCCGGTTACTATCTTTTCTGTGACGCTTATCCCGCGTTTTTTCAACTCTTCGATAAAAGTTGAGACATGTCTTTCTGCAGATACTGTTATCAGTTCAAGTTCTCTTCTGTCTAATTTTTTTGTAAGGGAGTCCTTTAGCTCCACCACATGAAACACGGTTATCCGGGAGTTGTATTCCTTTGAAAAAGCCTCTGCAATGTCCGCCCTTTCCTTATCCATATAGCCGTCACCTATTACAGGGATGAGTATTTTATTTGGATTGATGGAGCGGCCTGGATGAGAAATCTTTAAGCCGATTACACTGCAAGGGAGTTTATACATAAGCCTGCTTGTTATGGATTTAACAATGAACCTGTTCTCTTTATGCGGTCTTCTTGTTGAAGAGATTACTATGTCAATAGAATTGTTCTTTACAAATTCGGCGATTGAACCTACCACATCACCGGTCATTATAATACCTTCTATATTGAGTCCCTGTTCTCTCCCTTCATGCAGTATCTTTTCAATATTATTTTCAGCATCGTTTTCATTCTTATCGCTGATATTTTTATTCAGAACTGTTGCTATAAACAGCTTTGCCTTAAATATCTTTGCAAGCGCAAACGAATATCGTGCGGTTATATTTGCATGGAATGAGCCGTCTATTGCTGTGAGTATTTTCATAAGTACATCTCGATCACATACATGCACATACTTTAGCAATATCTCTTGAGAAATTCTATATATTTTTATTTTGCCGGTTCATCCCCCTGTCCGGCGGCCCCTGTTTGGCATTGACACAAAATTCTTATCCTGATAATATACCCCGCAATGAATGGTCAAATAAGATGAGTGGACCAACTATTCATCATACAAGCCCGGCTCCAAGGCGATCACTGACGAGCCTCCTGATCGGCTCAGCTTTATCCTCTAAAGAAGCTGCGCACCAGACTGTCAGCAAGAAGGTAGGCCTGGCTGTTTTTGCCTCGGATGCGCTCTCTTCCACTGCTTATGCCACTGAGGCCATACTTGAAGTTCTGGCCTTGGCAGGGGCAGCCGCATTAGGATTCTCTATACCCATCTCCGGTGCTATTGTATTGTTACTGGCTATAGTTACCATTTCTTATGAGCAAACCATTCACGCCTACTCAGGAGGAGGCGGGGCATATATTGTAGCACGTGACAATCTTGGTGAGTCACCGGCACAGACAGCCGGTGCTGCATTGCTCACTGATTATATCCTCACTGTGTCGGTCAGTATATCTGCAGGTGTGGCCCAACTTACTTCCGGGTTTCCTTTTCTGCACCCATATCGCGTAGAGATAGCAGTTTGCATAGTCTTTATTATGATGCTGATTAACCTTAGGGGAGTAAAAGAGTCCGGCGTCACGTTTGCTGTTCCGACCTATTTTTTCCTTGGGATGACGATTATAACTCTGGGCATCGGACTCTTTAAATACCTCAACGGTTCACTTGGTATGGTGACAGACATAATACCGGCAGAGACCGGGGCCATTCAAGGTCTGTCCCTTTTTCTGATTTTGCGTGCCTTTGCCAGCGGGTGTACGGCTCTTACCGGTGTTGAGGCTATATCCAACGGGATAACGGCATTTAAAGAACCGAAAAGCCGCAATGCGGGTATTACACTCGTCTGGATGAGCGCCATCCTGTCGGTTATGTTTTTAGGCATTACCTTCCTTTCATACAAGATCGGCGCCCAGTTCTCGTGGACAGAAACCGTTATATCACAATTGGGACGCACTGTATGGGGCAGGGGAACATTGTGGTACGTACTGCTGAGCGCTACTACAATGATACTTATTATGGCCGCCAATACATCCTTTGCCGATTTTCCCAGGCTGGGCGCCCTGCAGGCAGGCGATGGTTTTTTGCCGCGCCAGCTCACATATCGCGGAAGCCGGCTGGTTTTTACATTCGGGATAGTTTCACTCGCAGTATTCTCCTCAATACTTATCATTATCTTCCGGGCTGAAACAACGTCGTTAATACCATTATACGCCATCGGAGTCTTTCTCTCGTTTACACTTTCCCAGACCGGTATGGCCGTTCGATGGTTGAAATCCAGCAAGCTGAAAGAGGGCGAAGAGATTGTTCAACAGGGCGGTGTGGTGCGATATGATGCAAAATGGCGTCTCAAGTTCGTCATCAACTCCATCGGCGCCATTGTCACAGCTATCGTCACAGTAGTCTTTACCATCGCCAAGTTCACTCAGGGTGCGTGGGTTGTTGCCCTGCTGATACCGCTATTGGTATTGATCTTCTATCGTATTCACTACTACTACAGAGACCTTGCCGGAGAATTGTCGCTTGAAAACTTCGGCGCGCCGACACGGGTGAAGCGAAATCGTGTCCTGCTGCTTGTCAGCGGCGTACATCGGGGCGTGCTGTATTCCCTGCGGTACGCGGCATCACTTTCAGAAGATATTACAGCCTTGTATGTTGCCACGGATCCGGTAGAGGCTGAGAACTTCAAACGCAAGTGGGACCAGTGGGGGAATGGCGTCCGCCTGGTTGTTATTGATTCTCCTTACAGGCAGTTGATCGAACCGGTTATCGGTCATATTGAAAAAATGGCGGAAGACCGCCGGCCGCAGGAGATGCTGACTATTGTTGTGCCGCATTATGTGCCGGCCCATTGGTGGCAGAATTTTCTGCACATGAATACAGCGATTATCCTGCGTGCTGCCCTTCTGCGCCAGAAGAATATAGTAGTTATGGAGGTACCTTACCACATGAAAGATGAAAAAGTTCCCGCAGTGGAAGAAACATTCGATTACAGGAAGGACTAAGTTATGGGAAATGAGACCCTTCAAAAAATCATTATAGTCGGCTGCGGCCGTGTGGGTGTAGAGCTGACACTGTCACTTTACAACCAGGGGCATACTGTAAGTGTGGTCGACGTGAACCCGCGTGCCTTTGACCGGCTGGGCCCACAGTTTCGCGGACGGACTGTGCAGGGGGAATGTATTGACCAGGATGTACTCAAACGGGCAGGGATAGAGACAGCCGATGCATTAGCCGCTGTAACTTCGTCGGACAGTGTCAACCTCATCTGTGCACGCATAGCCCGTGACTTTTTCCACATCAAACATGTTGTCGCCCGGGTATACAACCCCGTACGTATGCCTATATATGAAAAACTCGGTTTGCAAACTGTTGCATCATCCTCATGGGGTGCAAGGCGTATGGAACAGCTTATCCTTCAGACGGAACTGCAGGGCATCAGCGCTATTGGTCATGGAGAGGTGCAGATCTACGAAATTATTGTACCGGAGTCATGGAACGGGCACAAAGTCAGCGAACTGATCCCTGCAGGAAGCGCCCTGCCTGTCAGTATTGTTAGGGGCGGGCGCGCATCCCTGCCCGGTCCGGAAACTATTATTCAAACCCATGACCTGCTTCAAGTGAGTGCAACAACAGAAGGCGCTGTTGCTTTGCGGGGTCTTATACTTAAGAAACATCCATGAGCGAATCGCTCACAAAGGGGAATGAAAATCAGCGGGACAAGAAAGTCCCGCCTATCCTCGTAGATATGGATAGGCGGGGTTTTCTTACCCCGCCGGAGGAGAGTTTCGGATGAACCGTCATGAGCCGAGGGCTCACAAATGGCAATGAAAACCCCACCCTCACCCTAACCCTCTCCCTGAGGGAGAGGGGGCTATGTTGATTCCCTCCCCTTCAAGGGGAGGGGTAGGGTGGGGATGGGGTTGATTTTCGGGTGAAAGGAAAGGGATAATCATGTTTGTAATTATAGTTGGGGGAGGCAGGACCGGTTCTCATCTGGCATCGCTCCTTCTTGCACAAGGGCATCAGGTACGACTGATTGAGTGGCAGCCTGAGATACTAACTAACCTGCACCGTGAACTCCCTACTGAGGTTATTTTCGAAGGTGATGCCACTGACCCGCACGTCATGGAGACAGCCGGTATTCGGAAGGCACAGGTACTTGCCGCTGTTACATCAGAAGACGCCGATAACCTGGTAATTACCTTGCTTGCCCGCTTTCAATATGGGGTACGCCGCATCATCGGCCGTATTAATAATCCAAAAAACGCTGCACTCTTTTCACCGGATTTTGGGGTGGACGTGGCAATTAACCAGTCCGACATCATGGCGAAATTAATAGAGGAAGAAATGTCGCTCGGCGATATGATGACTATGTTCAAACTAAGCCGCGGAAAGTATTCCCTGGTTGAAGAGAAAATCTACCCGCGTGCCCGCGCTGTGGGCATGGCTATTAAAGACCTCACCCTGCCTCAGAATTGCATCATATCTGGAGTACTTCGACACGGCGAAATGGTACTGCCCCGAGGCGGTACAATATTGGAAGAAGGTGATGAAATACTCGCGTTAGTGGATGATACCGCGTGTAAGGAACTTGCCAGACTGCTCGGACGGCCAAATGAATCATGATGGGAATATAAATACCTCCTACCTGTATTCATCCGAAAATCAACCCCATCCCCACCCTACCCCTCCCCTTGAAGGGGAGGGAATAAACTAAGCACCCTCTCCCTCAGGGAGAGGGTCCGGGTGAGGGTGGGGTTTTCATGGCGGTTCACCCTATGCTAAAATTCCTATAGACTCCAATAATATTTATGAGATATAATTTAACCTACTATGGAATCCATGGAAGAATTGAAAAAGGCTTATGCTATATCCGACCAGGATGCTGAAAATCTGAAGTCTGTCAGAGGACTGGCAGAGAGGCACAAAGATGAGTTCATATCTAAATTTTATGATTATGTCCTCAGATTTGATAAGGCATCCCATTTTCTTACTGATGAAGAGGTTATTGCGAGACATAAAGAGAAGGTAACATACTGGTTTTTGCATATCTTTTCCGGAGAATACAACGAGGAATACCTGCGGAGTTTATACCGGGTCGGCGAGGTTCATGTAAAAGTGGGACTGCCGGGGCATTATGTTAATGCCTCATTAAATTTTGTCCGCAGATACTGTTATAAAGTGCTTACGGATGAGTTCGGATGCAGCAAGCAGAAAGACATGGTTATAAATAGCCTCGATAAAATCCTTGATCTCAATCTTGATGTTATGACTATATCATACAGAGAGGAAGAGCTGAGGTCTCATGTCCTCCCGCGGAAACTTGAAATAGGGTTGATTGAGTTTGCAAGGAAGTTCGCCTTCAGTGTAGATTTGGTTCTTATATTTATACTCATGGTAGCAGCCCTGTTTGTACTTGGGTTCGTTGGTTATGAGATTTATAGTATTGCATCAGGAGAAGTAACTGTTGAGACCGGCATATTAAAGATACTTGGTACATTGCTGATGATATGGGCCATCGGCGAGCTTCTTAATGCTGAGATACATCACCTGAGAGGCGGCAAATTTGCCATAAATTCATTTATTACCCTTGCCATCGCCGCTGTAATCAGAAAGATTCTCGTAGCCAGCATGAGTACAGAAAAGATACACGACGCCATGATCCTCGGAGGAATCGTCCTCATCCTCGGCATTGTGTTCTGGCTTGTCGGGCATACGGAGAAGGGTTGAGAGATGGGTTATGAGCAGAAGTTAGATGCAAGAAGTTAGAAGTAAGACTAAAGCAGAAAGACTCATTGCTTGATTCCCACGATTTCCACTATTTCCTATTTCATAGACAGGATAATTAACCCGGAAGATTTAAATAGGTTCTTAATTACATGATGTTTTCCTATAAATATCTTCCAATCAGTTCAGAAACTGATGTAACCGGTTCTTTTGGAAATTCTACATCTTCCAACTGTTTAAAGTGAACTCTACCGCAGGCAATTTTCCATTTTTCACTATCTCTTAATTCCTGACCTTTGCCTTTTGTCTCTGCCACGAAATAGAATTTCTTTTCTCCCTTGAAAACTATTGCCCAGTCAGGGTTATATGTTCCTATGGGTGTATTGATCTTAAACCAAAAAGGCAATTTAAAAAAGAACTCTATATTCTCACTACTCTCACAATCTCCGGCAAACTGATTTTCTACGGATGACTCAAGAGGGATGTAGTTATCATAAATGGTTTTATCCGGGTCATTCACCGTAAAGGTGAACCGGTCAAGGTATATTTCCAATTCATTCTCTTCAAACAATGTCATCTCATAAAACTTGTTACCAATCTTTTCATACTTTATTCCATTAATCATCAATTCAAACAACACGGATTTAATTTTTTCCACAGCATTATCCATAAAAAGCTGAGGGTTGAGCAGCAATTCATGTAACCTTCCGGACCGTTTGAGTATTTCCAGAATTGTGCTTCGGGTTAATTCAGTCTTTGACTGAATATAGGCCAGCGTATCAGGTATTTCAAATGCCGTTCCGTTGCTATCGTTGACACTGTCACTCATTAATTTACCCTCAACGCCGGAGGCAGTTATCAAAACCCGTTTCTTGGTTGATTTGATTGAGGGCTTTTTGGTTTCCGGCATGTCCTCTACGGCCTTTGCAGCCAGTGCAATCAATTCATCTGTCTTATATTCAACTCTGTATCGGGTGTGAAATTTTATCTTCTCCCATATCTGTAAGAATTTCGGGTCTGCCTCAAAACCTTTACGCAGATTGACGTTCTGCTTTTTCCCTTTGTCTTTTATTCTGCCGGTGAAATCAACACCGCAATCCTGCTCAATTTCCTGCTGGAGTGCCCTGGCAAAGTCTTCATACGATTGATTAGCAACGACTGTTAATTTATTGATATTACGGTCAAAGATTCTTTGTCCGTCTTGATTTATTGATAAGCGCAGGCCCCTGCCTATTTCCTGCCTCTTTTTTATCTCTGATCTGGTTTCATTCAACGTGCATATCTGAAATACATTCGGGTTGTCCCAGCCCTCCCGCAATGCGGAATGGCTGAAGATGAAGCGGAGCGGGGTTTCCTGGTCAAGCAGTTTTTCTTTGTCCTGCATGATAAGTTTGTAGGTATCATCATCTGCCAGGGATTCGCCGCCTGTATCTTTTATTCTGCCCTTATTATCCTGTGAGAAATAACCGTTGTGAAGTTCGTCTACATCATAAGGGGCATAATGCAGTAAACCATTGAAAGCAGGTTTGGCAATCTCTTGCATATAAATTTCCTCAAACCAACGGGCAAATTTCCCTTTAACAGGGTTTCCGCTGATGTCATACTCCCTATAATTCTTTACCCTGTCAATGAAAAATAATGAAAGCACTTTAATACCTTTACCCCTGTAAACCCTCTCTTTTTTGAGATGTTCTTCAACGGTTTTCTGAATCATAAACTTCATAACCTCATCATTCATCCCGCCCTGTGTTTCACCTATGGAAAGCATCAAACCGTTGGTGAGCGTGATAGTGCCGTTCCCTGCATCAATCTCATCAATGATAAAACCGTCCTTGTAAATATCTCTCTGCCTGCTGAGTTTATAAATATCATCACCGGCCCTGATAGTGACTGATTTTTTCACCACCCCTTTATCCGTATTGCAATCAATCCTGATTTTCGCCGTAATTTTAGTTTTTGCTGCATTTATACTCTCCACCTGAATAAATGCCTCATTCATCGCATTCTCGCTGACTACGGAATCAACCTCAATCTGCTTTACCAGACCTAAATCATAAGCCTTTACCGGATTGAGGGAATATATCAGGTTGTAAAGGTTGGTATGGGTGGCAGAATACCGGAGTGTGCAAAGCGGATTGAGATTTTCAATCGCCTTTTTACGTATTTCTGTCTCCATATTCTGCGGCTCATCCACAATCACAATCGGGTTGGTGCTTTGGAGGAATTCAACAGGCCTTTTGCCTGTGAGCTTGTCATTGGGTTTGTTGATGATGTTTTCATCTTTGGCAAAGGCATCAATGTTTATAACCAGAATCTGAATGGCATTATTACAGGCAAAGCCCCTTAGATTGGAGACCTTCCTGCTGTCATATACATCATAATTGATCTGTGCCTTGTCATATAAGGTCTGAAAGTGTTCATGTGTGATTTGCAGATTTTTCAAGACCCCTTCACGGATGGCAATTGATGGGACAACAATAATAAACTTCTTGAAACCATAGAGTTTGTTCAATGCATAGATGGTGCGCAGATACACATAAGTTTTACCCGTGCCTGTCTCCATCTCCACAGAGAAATTCATCCCGTATGGGATACGGAATTCACCGCTCTCATTTTCAAGGAGAGGTACCTTGGGTGAAGTAATATCATTCCGCTTCTGTATCTGCTTTAAATTCTCCCATACCTGCCCCTCAGTCAATGTCAGTCTATTTCCCATGCCGTTCTCAGAAAGCAATACACCGGCTTTGGTCAATGAAAATTCAAATCCCCCGCCGCTCAAAGGCTGCCCCTCAAAAAGATCCGTGACGGCTCTTACGGCCTCTATCTGATATTCCTGATTGCTGTCGAAGTGGAGTTTCATAAATCAGAACTGTAACCTCCATATTGATTTGGCTTCAATAGCCATGCGGGCTTGTCTCTTAGATATATTTTCTTCTGTCCATTCACTATAATATTCAGCTATAGTCCGGGTTAATTGAATGCTGCTTCTGGGGTAAACAACTCTCTTATTATCAAAACCTTCTGTTCCGCTTTCTTTATTCAGTGCTTTTTCTAAAAGGGTCAGATTTCCCAAACGATAAACACATCTCTCAATGACATCATCTCCAAGATAACTCCATGAACCAATTGTATTGTCGGGTATATTGTCAGGGGCACTTTCCGGAATTATATGTTCAACTGTATAAAGGTCACTGTTTTGATCTATATCCGTATGATACTTATACCTCTCAATCTCAGCAAAGATATATTTTACAATTTTGTGATTCCTGGGTGTGCTTTTAAAAATCTTACCGGCAAACTCATTCTCAAAGCGTTCATCCTCGGGATAAATATCCCGCAAGTCACCAATATTAAACACTCTGTTCTTCCGGATGCTCAATGCGGCTGCATTATAAACGATTTCCTGTTCATTCGGGTTCAGACCTCCAATGACATTATAGCGGAATGAAATTATAGAACATGCCTTTAAAGCACGTCTGAACTCTAATTCCTCCAGTGAGTTATAAGCGGCCATAAGAAGCGAAAAAGGCTGTCTAATCTGAAACATTTTAAGGTCTCTCAGATAACTTGAAATTTCCTGTTTGCCCTTCCAAAGGTCATCTTCAGGATTTTGCAGTGCCATGTATACATCTGCATTATTGTCCAATGCGCGAATCAGAGAAAAGGCATCTCCTTTTGTTTTAATATCTTTCCTGATAGCCTTGAAGAGGTCATTCTTTCTGACTGTTTTGTTGAGACTGTTCCAGTAACATCTCAGGAACTCTGGAAATTTTTCACTCCCAAGCTTGCCGATGACCTTACTCCATAACGATTCCATTTTATCCAATTCCGATTTGTGGGGATTGGTGGCGTCTACCACTGAAAACAGATAATTTTTCAGCAAGTCGGATGACGAAAGCTTCACGCCCCTTGCATTAAGTGTTTCAAAAACCTTGAAGGCATTTAATTCATCAGAGACCTTGATTACTGTAAAGAAAAGTTTATCAACGATAGTGTCTACAAAGCCTGCCAGCGATTCACCGGTGACATACTCTTTTTTGATCCTTTCGTATAGCCATTCAAAGCAGCCTCTCATTTGCTTTTCTGAAACATTTATTTTTCTGAGAGGCAGGCTTTGGAGAGGCACAAGATAGTTTCTGTAATAATCATCATTGTTGCGATTCAGTTTCAGCTTATTTTGGGAAATAAGTGTTACAGGATCTAAGTAACCTATATAACTACTCCTCAACGCTTCTTTGCGCCTGAGATTCTGTTCAGTGCTGATTCCTTTATCCGCCAACTCCTGCAGACACTTTAAAACCGCAAGGACAAGTATGCTCAAAGTAGTAAGCCTTTGTTGTCCATCAATTACCTGAAAATTTTTATTATCCGAACTTTGCAGCACAAGATAGCCCATATAATGCTCGGATTCATCAGAGTTTAATGAGCGTATATCCTGCCACAGATCATCCCAATGCTCCGTCTCCCAGGAATAATCCCGCTGAAATTTAGGGATTTCATATTGTAAGCCATTCCCCATCAACTGGCGATAGGTCTCACTTGAAGTATCTCTTATGCCTTTCATTGCACTTTCCTCCTACACCGTTTGCACTGCGCCCTTGCCACCCTCGATCGGTTTGCCGGCGCCGGCAAAGTGATGGGCAGGCTCATTCCCTGATTGTTTGCAAGAAGTTAGTGCCCTTTTAATGGCATCTTCAAATCGCCTCCATTGTGTATACCCTAAGAGAGACTGAATTTCCCGCGCGCTCCAATATTCTGCTCCGTATTCATTTACTTTCTTCAGGTCTTCAAAAGACTTGCTTCCCATTGATACTAAATTTTTATCTGACATGCCCCCTCCTAAAATAAGGTATCACTAATATTATTCACAGCTAAATCGTTTTAAAATCCACCTCCGCATCACGCATCTGCAATACGGTATTTGTCTTAAACTGGTCGTTGCCGGTGTACAGGCTATCAAGAGTGATGACCTTTTGCGGTTTGGCGGCAATGATTTGCTCTATTATTTTTTCATTCATTGCATCTAAGGCAATGATGAGGTCGTTGTTGATGCTGTAATACCCCCCACCCTGGCCCTCCCCCGCAAGGGGGGAGGGAACGCTTATACTTCCTCTCCCCGCAACGGGAGAGGATTGGACTCTTAAACCTCCTCTCCCCTCAGCAGGAGAGGATTCAACGCTTATACTTCCTCTCCCCTCATGGGGAGAGGACTGAGGTGAGGGGTGGTTTTGGGAGACATACTCCACTGAGCTTGTGAGTTCATAGCCTGCCTTGAGCATTAGCTCATAGAGCATGTTTTGTTTCTCTGCGCCGGGTCTGGCGGGGTTGGTGAAGGCATCCATCTGTTGCACCAGTTTTTCTTCACTGTCTATTTCAGCGCCTCTCCAGATTTTGAAATTGGAGGGTGACAGCTTGAATACCTTGAAACCTAAGTCCAAGTTGCCTTCATCAAACAAATCAGGCTTCTCTGCTTTCTCTTTTTTAATTTTCTGAATTACCCTGCGGATGCGCTCTTTGGCAATATCGGCGATGGTTTTGTAGCCCGCTTTGCAAGCCTCACTGTTTTCATCGCATTGTTCAGGCAGTTGTACTAAAATGAATTTGCGGTTGCCCCCGTCTTCTTTATTCAGTTCCATAACTGCTTGGGCTGTAGTGCCGGAACCGGCGAAGAAGTCAAGGATTATTCCTTCACTTGTAGCAATATTTAATAAATGTTTAGATACAGTAGATGGTTTTGGGTAATCAAATATTTTATTTCCAAATAATTCGGATATTTCTTTTGATCCATGTGCTGTCGTTTTTACTATCTCTGAGTTAAGAATAGAATCTTGTGCTGTTTCAGTTTGAGTTCCTTCTAATATAATTTTATATGCTTCAATTCTCCCGTCACTTTGTTTTTCAAATACAACC
>JACRGV010000073.1 GCA_016212215.1 Nitrospirota bacterium | reverse complement strand
CTATTATTTTGTCATTGCTCAAAATATAAAAGATTATGCGACACAGAGGTTATTTAGAGAGACTATCAAGATTGAAGGTCAGGCAGGGTTTATGCTGGGTCTAATGAGAAAAATAGATAAAGGAATAAGGCGCCTCGAATATATAAATATTGCCTGTGGGAAGAAATTTAATATTGACATTGAAAACTGGAAAGAGTGGTGGAAAAGATTTACTGGAACCTTTAAATTTTTCAGGGCTTCCATGCCAGATATCTTAGTTCGAGATTTAACCTGTAATAAGGACAAACAGATTACTCGGTATTCTTTAGAATGGATACTACAAAATAGAGAAATCATGGGAGAAGAACATATCAATGGTGAGCGATGTCTTGTTGTATCCGGTTTCTTGGAAGGTAAGCAAGAATTACAATACATTGTAGAATCACTTCCTGTCTATAAATTAAATGAAGGGAATCTTTATTTGCAACAGAAGGAGAAATATTCTTTGAAAGAAGCCTTCGAAAAACGGCTTGTAGAGATTGCAAGAATGTATAAAGGGCAAAGCCAGTTTGTATTGGCTTCAAGACAATTAATTGATGAAATTGAAAAATTGAAGCCTATAGTTACCCAGAAACGATTATTAGTTTCTGATGTAAAAAGTTATTCGAATTTATTATAATGGGAGGCCATCTCTTCCGCTTCTACATCCCTGTCCGCTACCTCAATGGCAAAGTATTGCATGACTTTGTTTAATACAAATAGAGCTTTGATTGAAATGCTATGTAGCACATGCGGCATTGTGTTGGCTATGCCTTTTCAAACCTTGTATAACATATTTACTTATATCTAATGTCGATGTATGTGGAGCTAAGTTATGATAGTTTTATTCTCAGCTATGCTATACTACCTTTTAAACATGTTTTCTGAACCACTCTGCAATTTCCTCAATAGCGACATTATTACTTGCGACTTTAAGAGTAAATTGTTCAAGTACCCTGTTTGATGCTGTGATGGTATAGTTGTTAACTTTGAGGAATATTCCTGCAGCGGTGATTGCGGTTCTTTTGTTGCCATCCACAAAAGGATGATTTTTGATTATTGAATGCATGAGGGCGGCAGCTTTAGAAAATATGTCGGGGTATAGATCAGTAGCGGAGAATGTGGCTATAGGTCTTGCAGTGGCTGATTCTAACAGTGACAGGTCACGGATGCCATGGCTGCCTCCGGTTTCTTCGATTATAAGAAAATGGATAAAGAGAATCTGCTCGGGCGTCAGATAGTTCATTTCTTCGCCAGTGATTTCAATGCCGGCCTGTATTGATCAATGAACTCTTTAACCTGGGTGGCAAATTCTGCATTGATTGGTTTATATGCAGTACTGGATATTGAAGGTTCTATGATGATCCTGTTAGTTCCTTCATCCAGTGTAACTTCAACCTCGACACCGGTTGTTAAGTTGAGTTTTTTCAGGATATCTTTTGGGATTGATATCCCCTGACTATTACCTATATGACATATTTTGCGTATCATATGATCCCTTTCCTTTTATTGTTATTACAATGTTATTACGCTTGAATAAAGATGTCAATTATGCTAACAATTTTGTGAAATACGGATATTCAGACCATGGACAATAGTATCGCTCACCTCAAGCTCACCGGCACTCAGATCAATTACTATTTCCTATGCCAAAGGAAGCTATGGTACTTTGCCCACGATATTCAGATGGAACAGAATAATGATGCAGTCTATCTTGGAAAGCTGATTCATGAAACATCATATGAACGTGAAAAAAAAGAGATAGATATTGATGGCACTATTAAAATAGACTTTATTGGCAAAGATCGTGTTATTCATGAGGTAAAAAAATCAGACAAGGTGGAGGAACCGCATATATGGCAGTTGAAGTATTACATATGGTACCTGAAACAAAAAGGCGTCGAAGGGGTTACGGGCAAGATAAATTATCCAAAGCTTAAAAAGATTCTTGATGTTGTGCTTGAAAATGGAGATATGGAAAAGATAGAGACAATAATGGTAGATATAAACCGGATAATTACGTCTCCCCTGCCTCCGGTTGTCAACAGGATGAAGATTTGCAAGAGCTGCAGTTACGGGGATATATGCTGGGTGTGAGGGTGACCGTTTGATATGAAACAAAACTATTACATATTTAACAATGGTTGTCTGCGGCGCCAGGAGAATACTATATTCTTTGAGAAAGAGGACGGAACCAGGAACGTAATCCCGATTGAAAATACGGAGGCTGTTTATGCCTTCGGTGAGATTGACTTTAACACAAAACTGTTTAATTATCTGGCGCAGAAAGGTATCCCGGTTCATGTCTTCAATTATTACGGTTTCTACTCCGGCAGTTACTATCCCCGTGAGACGCTTAATTCAGGTCAGCTTCTTGTAAAGCAGGTGAATCATTACACCAACATGCGGCACAGGCTCGCTCTGGCCAGGGCATTTGTAAATGGAGCGTCCTTCAATATAGTTAAGAACCTCAGATATTATAACAACAGGGGAAAGGATTTAGGGGAATACATCAATGCCATAGAAGGCTACCGGTCCCGGATAGAAGAGTCTGGGGCTGTGGAGGAATTGATGGGGATAGAGGGGAATATCCGCAATACTTATTATAAGGCATGGCCTACTATCATTGATTGTGAAATAGAGTTTGAGCGAAGGGTTAAACAGCCACCGGATAATATGATAAACGCATTGATATCGTATCTTAACTCGCTGGTTTATACCACATGCCTTGGGGAGATATACCACACCCAGTTAAATCCATTAATCTCATTCCTCCACGAACCAGGCGAGCGCAGATATTCACTCAGTCTTGATCTTGCGGAGATATTTAAACCCATTTTTAGTGACAGGATTATATTTACCCTCCTCAACCGCCAGCAGATAACGAATAAGGATTTTATGACTGAAGTAAACCTTTGCTACCTGAATGAGAGCGGAAGAAAGACCGTAGTCCGAGAATATGACGAAAGGCTCAAGACGGTTATAACACACAAGAAACTGGAGCGGCAGGTTTCATATCGGCATCTTGTCAGACTGGAGTGTTATAAGCTTGTTAAACACCTGATAGGGGAGCAGGAATATGAAGGCTTTAAAATCTGGTGGTAATTCCGATCCAGAGGAAATATAATGTATGTCATTGTAGTATACGATGTGGATCAAAAAAGATGCGGCAAGATGTTGAAGCTATGCAGGGGCTATCTGCATCATATCCAGAACTCAGTATTCGAAGGGGAGATCACGGAGGCAAAGCTGGAGGAGTTAAAAATAAAATCCAGGAAGATTATGCGGGAGGAAGATAATGACTCTCTGATCGTCTTTAAATCCCGTAACGAAAAATGGCTTGAGAAGGAGATAGTAGGAACAGACAAAAGACCTGTAGATAATGTGCTTTAAGGGAATTTTTATGCCGGGAGTCGGGAGAGTTACTCTGTCGAGCCCTGTGACAACAATGGCATGTGGGTTAAAAAAATATTGTGGAATATGATAATCAGGGAACTTTGTTTGACAAAACAAGTGGTTTAATAAACATGTCAACCCACCGGCGTTTTTGCATGATTGAAGGTAGACGAAAAAAACGTTTATTTTGTGTGTTTATAAATGATGTAACGACTTGTTTTTATTACATCAGCTAAACGGCTGTCATTGCGCCTATAAGGAATTGAAACAAAAAGGAAAAAGATTGTGGAAGGAAGAATAACATGCTGTCATTGCGCCTATAAGGAATTGAAACATGCTCAAATGTAAGGAGATAAGGTAATGCCTGATACTGTCATTGCGCCTATAAGGAATTGAAACTAACTAAAACTGATGAGGGTTTATTCTAATGTCATCCTGTCATTGCGCCTATAAGGAATTGAAACTTAACACAGTCTGCACAAGTGTTGTCGGGACTGGTCTACTGTCATTGCGCCTATAAGGAATTGAAACCTGAAATATGTGTCTGTATTTGTAGTAACTCTTCCTGCTGTCATTGCGCCTATAAGGAATTGAAACTCGTGATGGAATCCAACACTGAGGTCTTTCCCGCTCTGTCATTGCGCCTATAAGGAATTGAAACGAAGATATAAGGACTGAAAATAATAGGATTGCAAACTGTCATTGCGCCTATAAGGAATTGAAACATATCTATCGCAACATTTTGAACCTGCTGGCCTACTGTCATTGCGCCTATAAGGAATTGAAACAAATCAGAACCATATACTCCTGAAGCTGAAGCACCCTGTCATTGCGCCTATAAGGAATTGAAACGCAGACTTACCCATAAAGCGGGATACAATCATCTTACTGTCATTGCGCCTATAAGGAATTGAAACCTGTCAGAAAGCGTGAAGAGAAAAGGCCACTGCCCTGCTGTCATTGCGCCTATAAGGAATTGAAACAGATAAGTGGACATCGAGGGCGAGGCCGATGTTCCCCTGTCATTGCGCCTATAAGGAATTGAAACAGTTCTCCAAAGGTCTTATCAGATTCTATTTTAATCCTGTCATTGCGCCTATAAGGAATTGAAACGGGCGATTATCGCCGGTGATGCCGATTTTGAGTTGCCACTGTCATTGCGCCTATAAGGAATTGAAACCATCTTATCAGTGATCCCGTTGCCTCACGTAAAAATCTATCTGAAAGTACTATTCGTTGCCTCATGGAAAATCTATTCGAAATGTTCTAAGTTTTTAAACTTCTGTTATTCTGGTATTTTTGTTAATGTCCTCTCCAAAATGGCTTTCATATTTGCCTTACAATCGCTTTTCTTGAGCTGATCCATACCTGGCTATACCTCGATTCATATCCTTTTTCTTAGCAGCATAGTCTATAAGTCTACTTTGTAATCTCGTTATCTGTCTCTTTAATTCTGCCGGGTTTAGTTTTGCATAAAGTCTGTTCATTTCATCCTTGTTTTTATCAGGTACATGTGTGGACTGCAATACCCTCTGGTACGGTGTCTGTGGTTTGTCATACTTCTTTGTTACCCTACTCCCTGTTCTTGTCTTCTCAAGCAACTTCATTACCGGCTGAAAATAGTTCGTATAAAGCCTTAGATACCCGTAGAGCTCATTTAGCATCGCAAGCTCTTCATCTGTTACCTTAGATAACCTACAGCCCTTCTCACAACGGAATAATTCTTTTGCTCTACATAACAGTTGTCATTCTTCCTGTATTTCCTCGACCTGGTAAAGGTTATCCTCTCCTCCTTGCAGTATCTAAACAGATGTTCATTGATAAACTCAGACCCATTGTCTGAATCTATACCCAATAAATCAAAGGGCAGATGCCCCCTTATTTTCTTTATCGCCTCAAACACCCATACCTGTGCCTTATTCCTGACTGCCTGTGTCTCTGTCCAGGTTGTGCATATATCCGTCATATCAAGTGTCTGAATAAAATCACCCCGAGGATCCCCTCCCTCATGCCCTACAAGGTCTATCTCCACAAATCCAGGCCTCTTCTCATCCCATTCTGAAAACGTCCTTATCGGTATCTGATTCTTAAGAAGCGTTCCCGGCTTTGTATGGGACCGGCCCTTTATATTATCCTTCTTCTTCTCTTCAGATAATAACCGATCTATGGTGGCAGCACTTATCTTATGAAGTTTCCCCCTTGTCGTGCGGTCAAGCTTTATCTCTTTATGCATCTCTAATAATAGTGGGTAAACCCCCGGCTCTGCCGGGGGACTCCCAGAGTTTGACATTTCCGGGAATATAAGAAAGCCTCCTTACTGTGAACCGCACAAAGTTTACAGTAAGGGAGGCTTTTGATGGATGACTTACAAAGTTT
>JACRGV010000072.1 GCA_016212215.1 Nitrospirota bacterium | reverse complement strand
TTTCGGATGAACCCACATGAGCCTTCGGCTCACAAAGGGCAATGAAAACCCCACCCTCACCCGGCCCTCTCCCTGAGGGAGAGGGGGCTACGTTGATTCCCTCCCCTTCAAGGGGAGGGGTAGGGTGGGGATGGGGTTGATTTTCGGATGAACAATATGCTAAACACTCTTCATAAATATTTCGGCTACACCACCTTCCTTCCCTTACAGGAGGCTATCATCAGGGATGTCCTGGACAAAAAGGATGTGCTTGTCCTGATGCCGACAGGAGGGGGGAAGTCTCTCTGCTATCAGTTGCCTGCCTTGTTGTCGGAGGGTATGACGGTTGTTGTTTCGCCTCTTATTGCATTGATGAAGGATCAGGTGGATGGGCTTGTGTCTAATGGGATTTCCGCGTCATTTATTAATAGCTCACTGACGTATGATGAGAATAGCAGGATAATGGGGGCAGTCAAAAATGGAGATGTGAAGATACTATATCTTGCACCTGAGAGATTGGCACAACCGGGGTTTCTTGAGTTTTTAAGGGGCAACAATATAAGTCTCTTTGCGATTGATGAGGCACATTGTATCTCTGAGTGGGGGCATGACTTCAGGCCTGAATACAGACAGCTCAGGCCGCTGAAGGCGAACTTTCCCGGGGTGCCGGTGATTGCACTGACTGCTACGGCTACTTCTGGTGTACAGGATGATATCGCCAGGCAGTTAAATATTCCGCAATGCAAAAGATATAAGGCGAGTTTTAACAGAAAGAACCTCTCCTACAGGATTGAACCTAAGGTCAGTCCGTACCGGCAGTTACTAAAAATCCTTGAAGGCCGTAAAAAGGAATCAGGGATTATATATTGTCAGAGCAGGAAACAGGTAGACAGCCTTTCATATAATCTGCAGGAGGCCGGATACCGTGCACTGCCTTATCATGCCGGTCTTACTACGGATGAGAGGGACAGGAATCAGGAGCGGTTTATAAAAGACGATGCAGAGATTATTGTTGCTACTATTGCATTCGGGATGGGGATAGACAAACCGAATGTGAGGTATGTGATCCATTACGACCTGCCTAAGAATCTTGAGGGTTACTATCAGGAGACCGGCAGGGCGGGAAGGGACGGGCTTCCCGGTGATTGTATACTTATGTTCAGTTATGCGGATAAGGCAAAGATTGAGTATTTTATAGGTCAGAAGGAGGACCACACAGACAGGGATATTTCCTATCAGAAGCTGAAGAGGGTTATTGATTACTGCGAGGCCCATACCTGCAGGAGAAAGATTTTATTATCCTACTTTGGAGAGGATTATAATGAGTCTAATTGCGGTAACTGTGATGTGTGTCTTGAGCCGCGTGAGTTATTTGACGGGACGATCCCTGCACAGAAGATACTCTCATGCGTCTACAGGGTTGGTCAGTCATTCGGGGTAAATCATGTTACGGATATTCTTATTGGGGCAAAAAATAAGAGGCTTACAGAGAAGAACCATGATACACTGACGACTTACGGTATTGGAAAGGAGTATTCAAAGGAACAGTGGCAGGCATTTACAAGGGAGCTTGTGCAACGCGGGATTCTTGATTTGGAAGGGGACAGGTATCCTATCCTGAAACTAAATGAGAAGAGTAAGGGGGTACTATTTAAAGGTGAAAAGGTCTGGCTTGTAAAACCGCCGGCGGAGAAGTTTGCTGAAGTCTCTCAAAAATTACGCAGCAGTGTGGAGGAGGACTTTGACCGTGATTTATTTGAAATCCTGAGGTCACTCAGGAAGAGGCTGGCGGACGAGGAGATGGTTCCGCCTTATATCATCTTTCCTGATACTACACTAAAAGAGATGGCCGCCAGCTATCCTCATGACTCCTCATCCCTTTCAAACATCACAGGTGTTGGTGATAAGAAGCTCAGGAAGTATGGAGAGATATTCTTGAAAAGTATCAATCAATATTGTGCGGATAAGGGGCTAAAACCATTCTCCCCTGGGGGGGATGGTCAGTGTGAGGGGGGGCGCCCGAAAGCAACAGTTCAGATGATGAAAACCCCGACTGCCCGCCTTACCCTTGATCTATGCAGGCAGGGTTTATCCCTTGAGGATATTGCAAAGAGCAGAGGATTGTCTGTTAACACCGTAGCATCTCATATTGAAGAATTGATATTATCCGGGGAAGACATCCCCATTGACAGGTTCGTGTCAATGGACAGACAAGTCACAATCGCCAGTGTCCTGGATGAAAAGGGCACAGAGAGACTGAAACCAATAAAGGAAGCCCTCGGCAATGACTTCTCTTATGAGGAGATAAGACTGGTAAGGGCAAAGATGTTGAGCCGGGGGCGTTCAAACATTTATATAGCACCTGACGATAAAATACTAACAACACCAATGTTACTGTAAATACTCGCTATATTATTACTATAAAAATCAGAGGAGAAGAGTATGCCAAACATTGGAACGGCAACATTTTTTCCCGAGGGGCTATTCAAGAAAATTCAAGCAATGTAACATTCAATACCAATCAAATTGGTCAAATTGACATCGGTGGACCGGAATTGGGAAAATTATCCTGTTATTCTAAGGGAATATTAGAAAAAGAAATACTCGATATGATAGCTAACTAATTTATTCTGGATTCATAAGGTATCAGGATTAAGCACCACTTCTTCAATAACATCAGATGTAGCTTTAACAATACCCTGACTCTTCTTTGTCAGACTTTCCATTTCTTCAATTAATATTTCAATTTGTTGGTGTTCTTTCAGGTTAATCTTTTCCAGCGGTCTTAGTACACTATCTTCATGTATTACCTTCAATGTCTTTCACATGAATCACACCATATCAATTCGTGATGGTGGTGTTAATTCATGCTGCTCCTGTGCGCTTGTGAATTCTGGGGGAACTAATGGCGAAGGTGTGCAACCTATAAAGCTATCAGACAAGCAGGTGAGAGACCTGTCGGGGCAATTACCATTTTGGCTCAGTAGTAATATCCGACATTAGTGCGGGGATGTCATGTCCCTTTAAATTCTTAATTGACTCTTATGTATCATGCTGATATTCTGGTCCAACAATAAATTACTCAGGATGCAATATCAAAGTTATGAAACCAACAGTTTATATCGAGACAAGCGTTATCAGTTATCTTACTGCAAAACCAAGCAGGGATCTGATTGTTGCAGCCCATCAACAAATTACAAATGAATGGTGGGAAAATGCATTACCAAAATACGATGCATTTATTTCACCTATTGTTTTAGAGGAGATATCAAGAGGGGATGCTGATGCAGCACGATCACGACTTGAGAAGGTATCAACTTTTCCGGTTCTGGAGGTGTTGCCGGAAGTACAGGCTATTGCGGACACCTATTTCTCAGCATTAACTATACCGGAGAAAGCGAGAGCAGATGCTTATCACCTTGCAACAGCTTCCTGGCACGGCATAGATTTTTTAGTTTCATGGAACTGTACTCATATTGTGAATGGTCATATTAAGATGTTGATTGAAGAAATTAATGCGAAACAAGGAATCAGAACACCCATAATTTGTACTCCCGAAGAACTTATGGAGGGTTAAAATGAATTCAGAACCAATACTAAAAGAAATTCGTAGAATCCGACATGAAATGGACGCAGCGTGTCAGAACGATCCGCAAAAATACTACGAACATATTCAACAGATACAAAAACAATACAGCAATAGGTTAGTGCGTTTTAAGCCGAAGCCTGCATTGAAATTAGCAAAAGTTGAATAAATGAAAACATAAGATGTCAGGTTTTGATTCTTGACTTTACATTCAGAGTTACTTATATGGTCATCAGTAAGCCAAAATCATTTGTCATCCCTGAGTTCTTCAATTCCAGATAGAAGCACACGCGGGATGAACAAAGATTAATAAAAAAACCAGATTCCCGCTTAAACACTGCGGGAATGACAGCATTTTTATACTTTTGCAAGAGCCTCAATATATGAAAATTTTGAATATATTGAGCAGCAATGGGGAAGACTTGATACCTAAGATATGAACAGGAGATGAAAGAATGACGAAAGAAGAATCGGTTAAGAAAAATCCTGACCTCCATACAGAATGGATGCGGTACGTTTTTGAGAATCCTGACATACAGAAAGATGAGTTTTTCAAGTTTCTTTTTATTTAAAGGTAGTGAATTGTTCATCGCCGCAATAGGAGTGCCTCACTATAATGAAGCAGGACAGGCTCAAAGTCCATATATTCCCTGGCAACTTGTTCTTCATAGTCGGCGCGAAACAGAGGATCTGTTTCATAGAGGACTTTGCCATATTTGATCACTTCATATTGAAAAACGGGAGATGTTTGTTGCAGAAAAACAATATCTACTTCCTGAGGGCATGGAAATATATCTGTAAGAATGTCGTAGATGTCAGTGTATAGATTGGTAGTGTCTTTCAGAACTTCATATCTTGTAAAGACAATGCCAATGTCTATGTCGCTCAGTGGATTTGTGTAACCTTGTATCTGTGAACCAAACAGGTAAACTATCGCTATATTCAGATTTTGAAGGATGCTGTATGGTATTGTTGGGATATTCATAAGATGTATGCTATCAAAAAAAGAAAGGTATTACAAGAATTAAAAAGCAGAATTAAAAAGCACTCAAAATCGGTATTAGGGTCTGTCATAAAATAACCTATACATTTATGCATCTCATCTTCCGGCCATCTTTGTGTGCTTCTCAATCGCAACCCCTCAGCGTAGATTCAACTACGCCTTCGGGTTTGCTCAATCGGTCGCACTCAAACCTGACCG
>JACRGV010000071.1 GCA_016212215.1 Nitrospirota bacterium | reverse complement strand
CCTGGCCGGCAGGGAGTAGTAGCTTTTGTCAAAGACGATGTGATGATCGGGATGCACCTTTGCCTCTTTCCACAGCGGCATCTCAAATCGTTCTTCCAGCAAGGCAATAAGATGCCACTTTTCATGCTCATTGAATAATTCAAGGGGCTTCCTTTTTGTCGTGCCGTGTGCCTGCATGCCATATTCATTTAAACACCACTGCTTGACCTTTTCGTTTGCATCCTTAATATCTGTAAATGTTGTTTGTCAAGAGAATTGACCCCTTTTTTGCACATAAAATTGACCCCCCATTTTTATGGTTTCTTAAACTTGTTTTTTAACCTGTAACTTGCCCCATTGATATAGAATATCTTTGCATGATGCACAAGACGGTCAATGATGGCAGCAGCTACCACATCATCCTGAAATACCTTACCCCAATCCTCAAAATTATAGTTGCTTGTAAGTATTATCGCCCCCCTCTCATAACGCATGGAAATAAGTTGAAATAAAAGATTAGCCTGCTCCCGGGTAACAGGCATGTACCCAAGTTCATCTATTATCAGGAGGTTAAGCCTGGAATAGAAGAGAAGTCTTGATGTAATACTCCCGTCTTTTAATGATAACATCAGGTCTTCTATTAGTTTCTGGGCACTGATAAATAGAACACGATATCTTGCCTTACATGCCTTGATTCCAAATCCGATCGAGAGATGTGTCTTGCCAACACCTGGAGGGCCTAAGAAGATCAGATTCCCTTTGTCTTCTATAAACGAAAGTGAGCTAAGATGCAACATCTCCTTTTCCTTAAGCCCAGGTTGAAACGAGAAGTCAAACTCCTCAATGTTCTTAATAAAGGGAAATCTTGCTTTATGTATCTTCGTCTTTGTAGAACGATCTGTTTTACCGTTTATCTCTTCATCCAGGAGTAATGAAAGGTATTCTTCATACTGGAGATTTCCCTTTATCGCCTTATCAGTAAATTCACGATAATATGCAAGAACCCCTTTGAGTTTTAGCGCCCTCATCTGACTTTCAAGTCTGTTTTGTAGTTCACTCATGGCACACCTCCTTTATCCCTGCATAGAATGCTAAAGGACGACTCACTCCCTCCACATGTAATCCATGATGAGAAAATGGTAAACAAGAAGGAATCGCCTTTAAGGAATAAGGCTTAAGTAGTCTTAATACGCTGTTCTTATGATATGCGCCTACCTTGATACATTCTTTAAGAACTTCTGAAATCACTTCGGTTGTATACACTTCACAACAGGCAAGTATCTGGGAAAGATGCCAGTAGGTGTTTGCCCCTGTCGCTTCCCTAAGCCCTGCTATGTATCCTTCTCCCACCGAACCAAATAATGTTATAAATCTGGTTACAAGTGCATTCTTTATTTCCCTCTTTTTAGCTGCATACACCTCGTTTATAATCTTATGTTCAGGATGAACTGGTCTTATACCTTTGTCAAACGGGTTTATCCAGAATGAGGAGATTAACTCCCCTGACGGTTCATATATCTTTATTATCCTTCCCAGAAAAGATTCTACCCATAATTCACTTAGACAGCGCTTCATAGGAACAGGGTAAAAACTCCCATCAAATGATACATAGCCATCATTCGTAACCTTTCTTGTCTCTCTTTTGTGTAATATCTGAGGTTCTACTACAGGGATCTCTCTTAAATTTGGAGACTCTTTCTCAAATCTGTTATCAGGACTCTCTTTCAGACTGCTGTGTAAACGCAGGTTATAACCTTCCATAAATTCGTTAAGTTTGTTATCAAACTCTGAAATCTCATTTAATTCAAGCCCTCTTAACAGGTGCTCCTGTATGTAGTAAAATGGCCTCTCTACTTTTCCCTTTGTCCTTGCCCTGTAATTCCTGCATGGAGAAGGTTCTATCCCGTAAAGACCGCAGAATCTTAAGAAGTCGTCGTTATACCGCACTACCCCATCCTTCCTGTGGGTTATTATCATCTGTTTGGGGTTGTCTATTACCAGTTCCAATGGAACTCCGTTAAAATAGTTTATCCCAAGGCATATTGCCCTTATAATATCCTCTGATGTTATGCTCAATGAGTAGTTCCAGTACTTCTTACGGCTATAACTTAATACCACTTCATGGATGTATATCTTTACTGATTTG
>JACRGV010000070.1 GCA_016212215.1 Nitrospirota bacterium | reverse complement strand
TGTCATATGATAATGTCTCTTCCTTACCCCTTCTCCTAAAGATCTTGTATAACTCTTTTCCGCCAAACAGGTTCCTTTCTCATCATTTGCAATTAATATAAAGGATTAGGCATATTTTATCATAATCAAAAGATAAAAATAAAAAATAATTCATTGGTATCGCAGATTCAGATTATATGGCGTTGGCTATATGCTCCACAGTGAACCATCCTTGGCCGTTAGGTTGGTTAACATTGACGATAATTGGGAATTAAGTGCGGTGTCCCCGGAATTCCTAAGACCTGCCCCCATATTTCCATGAATTGCCCATTGGGACTTTGTTTTGCAACAGAATAAATTTTATGTTAGATTTATTCCGACGTTATGGAAGAATTTAATGTAGAGAAAACGATACTGAAGAGGAGGAATACGATGAAGACTATAGATCAACTGGCAAAACAAGCAATGGTGCTTAAGCCGACAGAAAGAATTCGGTTAGTTGAAGCTATTTTATACAGCCTTGATAAACCTGATCCGGAAATCGAAAATAGTTGGATTGCTGAATCTGAGGCTCGATATAAAGCTTATAAGCGGGGAGAGCTTGAGGCAATTGAGTGGGAAGAAATCAGAAAGAGATATGAACGTTGAAGGTTCGGCTTATATCCACTGCTAACTTTGAATTGGATGAAGCTGTAAGGTACTATGACCATCAGTTGCCCGGTCTGGGTTTTCGCTTTTTTCAGGAAACATCAGCAGCTATAGAACGTATTAGTTTTATGCCGGATGCATGGACAAAAGTAGGCATTGAAACACGGCGCTGTATCCTAAAAGGTTTCCCTTATGCTCTTCTTTATGTGATCGAAAAAGAAGAAATATTAATAACAGCAGTGGCACACCTTCACAGAAATCCGGAACATTATAAAGATAGAATCAGATAAAAAAGACTTTTTTTCTTCGGTGTACCGGCGGCATTGTGTCTTAGTTCAGTATGGTGTCCCCGGAATTCTACGAAAATAAAAAGTGATATTTCAAGACCTGATATCATTAACAGCATAGGGGTAAAGAGACCCCTCCTTGATTAAGCCAACAAAGGTTATAATAGCCTTTGTAAATTGTGGTTATTAACCAAAAGGAGGGATCGTTATGAGATTATACGTTGGTATGGATATTCATTCAAGCAATTGTTACACAGGTATTATTGATGAGAATTCAAAGAAGTTATTAGGCCGCAAGATTACTAATGATAAGAGAAAGATTATGTCGGCCCTGTCACCGTATAAAGAAGATATTACGGGGATCGCTGTGGAATCAACTTATAACTGGTACTGGCTTGTAGATGCCTTGATGGAAGAAGGATACAAATTGCATTTAGCAAATCCATCAGCAATGAAGCAGTATGAAGGAATAAAGTATCTGGATGACCGGCACGATGCCTTTTGGTTGGCAAATATGCTCAGGCTGGGCATTCTTCCTGAGGGTTATATATATCCTCGAGAGACCCGCGGTATACGGGATCTCCTGCGGCAGAGGAGCAGGTTTGTTGTCCAGAAGACTTCTTTGAAACACACATTACAGCAAATATATTGTAATAATACTGGAGTAATATTAGGTAACAACACCATGTACGGCCTCAGTGAGGAAGAGATAAGAAATGCATTACATGATGAGTATCTGTCTTCTAATGGGGTAAGCATTCTCTCGACTATTCGTTTTATAGAGGGGCAAATAAAAACCATAGAGACTCAGATATTAAATAAGCTCAAGGGGGAGCCGCCTTATACTTCACTTACAACCGTTCCCGGGATTGGTGTTGTATTAGGCATGACAATTATTCTTGAGAGCGGGCAGATAGACAGGTTTGCTTCAGCCGGTAATTATGCCTCATACTGCCGTTGTGTTCCCACTGCCTATTGGAGCAACAGCAAACAAAAAGGCGGTGGGAACAAGAAGAATGGCAATAAATATCTCTCATGGGCATTTGCTGAAGCAGCAAATTTTGCTATCCGGTATTGCAAAGAGGCGAAGGCATTTTATCAAAGGAAATGTGCGAAGACGAATCAACCATCTGCATATCGTGCTGTAGCAAACAAGCTGTCAAAGGCTTGCTATTATATTATGAAAGATCAAACGCCATTTGATGCAGAGCGTTTGTTTCAAAAGTAGCAGGAAAGGGTTGAGGTTGCTGAGCCAGGCGTAGGGGTTGGTCAGAAACCATCAGACCTGATTGGGGGCAGCCTCAACCCGTTTTATAAAATAAGAGGATGTCCTTATGATCTGCCCATGCCATGAGCCAAAAAGGGTTGGCCCAACCTAATAAGTTATTTAGGGAAGGAGCTATAACATTAATCTGAGTGGACATCGGCATGGAACCGAATGATTTCTGGGACAGCCAAACCGGCTGTCTGGGCCAGGGAGTGTAGTATTTATTTCTCAGGCTAGTTCCTGATGGGTGACTGAAGCAGGTCATTATTTTAATGAACTGACTTCAAACCAAAGAAACCAAGGGTGCGGATTGAAAAGGATTATCCCAATAATAGTTTATGATACTTTGTTGATAGAAAGACCTAAAAACAGAGAGGGGAATCTTTTTGCCCTATTGACAAAGCTGTTAATGGGTGACCCCATATTCCATTCCACATATTCCATTCCATATTCCATATTCATATTCTGACCCCATATTCATGTTCTTTTTATCAGATTTCTTAATTCCTCTACTGACATCTCTGCAACCTTCATAAAATCACCTCCTATTCAATATATGAAAATAAATCCTGTACTCATCTTATGAAAATAAGCCATGTTTTGCAAGTATTTGCAAGCAACGACTAAGAAGTTTGTGGTTACTGAATTTAAGAAACCAAAAAATATTGCCTGAGATTGAATTGTTGTCAGTCTGAATATTTATTGACCCTGCAAAAGCTTAATTCGCAAATCAAGGCAAGACACAAATTATCTCTTTCAGACTATGGAACATTGGCCGTCTGCTCCACGGCGTACCAGCTTTGGCCGTTGGTCTGAGTAACATTGACGATAATTGGGAATTAAATGCGGTGTCCCCAGAATTCCCAGCCCACGAGTAGACGAAGAAAGCAAAATCAATAAAACTGACAATTCAAGACCTGACCCCCAATTTTTCCTCGATATAAAGCTTATAAGCGGGGAGAGCTTGGGACGAGAAAAGGGGACAGATTTATTTTTATAAGGTAAAAAATAAATCTGTCCCCTTTTACGCTTTTACGTTCCAAGGAAGTAGCCGTTAGAATAGTTACAAATATGTTTGCCAATAATCCCATTGTCACTATTTGTAGAATTAAACTTGACCCATCCGGCCAATGTAAACCCTCCTGATGAAAAGTTAAATGCGGCCGTATTACTTAGTTCAATGTAATTATTAATTCCATTAAAGCTATAAGCACTATCAGCACTATAAAACCTGTCATAAGCTAAAGCAACCCCGTTTACTATTCCATGATGTCCATTGCCGCTCTCATCATTGGCATTGCCGTTAAAGGGATAGTAGGCAATAAGGCCATTTGAAAAATCAGGGACAGTAAGTGAAAATTTCTGAATGCGATTATTGCTAACATCTGACACATAGGCATTTCCCTCCGCATCAATAGTAATTCCACGAGAGTCAGCAAACTTACCGTCATCTGTGCCATATGAACCCCATTTATTTATTAACGTACCATTGGAATTATACTTTTCTACACTATAACGGTTATTTGTGATAAAAACATTCTCAGAGGAATCAATAGCTATCCCCAAGCCGGGAGAACCAAAATACCACTTTTTTAGGAGCAATCCACTTGGACTGAACTTCTTTATACAGTTATTGGAATTATCAGGAACATAAACATTCCCTAATGAATCAACTGCTATACTTATTGGATCAGAATATTTAATTTCTCCTGTAATATAAATAGCCCACTTTGTAATAAATGAACCATCTGAACTGAACTTTTGAACACGTGCATTCCAAGTATCAGCTACATAAACATTTCCAAATAAGTCAACAGCTATGCCGTTCGGTGTATCAAACTGACCATCTCCTGTCCCAGAAGACCCCCATTTAGTAATAAACATTCCATCTGAACTGAACTTTTGAACACGTGCATTCGAAGCATCAGCTACATAAACATTTCCAGATGAATCTACAGCAATGGCTGACGGCCCACTAAATTGCCCATCTCCGGTACCTGGTGAACCCCATTTTGTAATAAATGTACCATTAGAAGTAAACTTCTGTATTCTTGCATTACCTGAATCGACAACATAAATATTTCCTGATGAGTCAACTGCTATGCCAATCGGCCAGGCAAACTGCCCATCTCCTGTGCCAGAACGACCCCATTTTGTAATAAATTTATAAGCCTCAGTAATTATTTGATTTGACACATTACTTTCCCCAAAACTGTTAACAGCCGTTATCACATAGTAATAGGTTGTATTCTCCAAAAGCCCTGTATGCCAATATGATGTAGAAGTAATTCCGCTTATTTTGGTTCCGTTGGCCTTACTAACACCTTCTGCCCTTGACCAGTAGATATTATATGACGTTGCATTACTGACAGTATCCCACTTGATAGTAGCCTGACTGTCACTTGCAGCAGGAGTTACACCTGTTGGTGCAGAGGGTGGGGAAGACAATGTTATCCCATCGCTACTCGCACTCGATACATTCCCTGCCGCATCCTTAAACCAGACATATACTGTCTTCTCTCCATCTCCGCTGCTTAATGTAAATGTTACACCGGCAGAATAAGAGGTTGTAGCTGTAATAGATTTTCAGCCTGCGTCACTGGGCAGTGGGGTAGCTGAATTTTCTGAGGCAAAATAACCGGTGACTCCAACACTATCCGTTGCAGAAATGGATAGTGTTACAGATGTGGAATTTGATGCTGATGCACCACTGTTGATGAAGTTTGTCCCTGTTGTATTTGCAGGTGGAGTGGTGTCTAAAGTTATTACAGATGTATATTTTGCTGAGGTCTGGTCAGACTCCACGCTTTCGCCATAGCTATTTACTGCTGTAACTACATAGCGATAGGTCGTCCCATTAGTAAGACCTGGGTGGAGATAGGGGCTTTTAACATTGGAGATCTTTGTGCCTGTGGTCTTTGAAACGCCTGATGTGGTTGACCAGTAGATGTTATAGGATGTCGCACCACTAACAGCATTCCAACTGATTGTAATCTGAGTATCACCGGCTTTGGCAGTCACACCAATTGGGGCGGATGGTTTAGTGCCAGAGCTGATTTCAGTGCTAAAGCTCCATGAATAGCTGCCTGCCATTGGATTTCCGGCAAGGTCTTTAGCCCCTGTGCCCCCTGTGCCTATGCCTGCCGTGTATGTTGTGTTATACGATAAACTGCCTGTGGGGGTAAATGTGGCTGTCATATCATTTAAGGCCACTGTTCCGGGAATATTTGTACTTCCATTGGAAACAGTAAATGTCTCTTTTGTCATCGTCTTGCTGTCAATCGGCTCTGAGAAGGTTGCGGATATTTTTGAGTTGACCGGAATATTTGTTGAACCGTTCACAGGATCTGTTGAACTTACAGAAGGAGGGGTCTTGTCTTCCACAGGCTTTGAACCGGGGTCCTTCGGGTTTGTCCCTTGCAGAATCTCATAAAAGTTCTTAAATCCATCGCCATCATCATCAATATCTTTTTCAGGAGGTGCGAGGAAGATTTCATTATCCTTACCTGATATTAGATTTACTGTACCTTCTGTGTTGGCAAGCACGACTCCTGTATCCTTAAATTTATAAACTATTTTA
>JACRGV010000069.1 GCA_016212215.1 Nitrospirota bacterium | reverse complement strand
CCATACGGAATTTTAGAGGGGGCGATGGAAACGGAGCATGGTTAAGATAGTGAGGCACTGTTAATCGAAAGAGACAGAAACAGATATGCTTAACCTAAACTATTCGCGCCATTGCTCTACTCGACAAAGGGGAATGAAAATTACACGTAATGTCATTGCGAGGAGTGATAGCGACGAAGCAATCTCGTAGTTGGTCAGATTGCTTCGCCTTAGGCTCGCAATGATGTCTGGGAGAAGCATTTTCGGATGAACTGTCATGAAACGGAGGTTTCACAAAGGAGGATGAAAACCACCCCCCCCAAGCCCCCCCTTGTTAAGGGGGGGAAAGTTCCTTTGGTGCTCAATGGCCAACGGCAATCCCCCCCCTTTGTTCAAGGGGGGGCATGGGGGGGTTATTTTCGGATGAATGGCAATGAAAACCCCACCCTCACCCTAACCCTCTCCCTGAGGGAGAGGGGGCTATGTTGATTCCCTCCCCTTCAAGGGGAGGGGTAGGGTGGGGATGGGGTTGATTTTCGGATGAACACCAGGGTTCACTTACACATCAGCGGTAAGGTTCAGGGGGTATTTTTCAGGGATTCGACTGCCCAGATGGCTACTGCAATGGAACTTACCGGATTTGTACGGAATCTCCCTGACGGCCGTGTTGAGATAGTTGCTGAGGGTGAGAAGGAATGTGTTGAGAAGCTGGTACAATGGTCCCACTCAGGGCCTCCGTGGGCGGTTGTTGAATATGTAGAGAGGCGGGATGAACCATATAAGGGAGAGTTTCAATTTTTCGAGATAAGGAGACAGGAACGTTAATATGAAAAAAGTAAATTTTGCAATGGCATTACACTTTCACCAGCCGGTTGACAACTTTGACCATGTATTCATGGAGGCTTATGAGAAGAGTTATAAACCGTTTATTGATGTCCTTGAAAAATTCCCTAAAATCAGACTGACACTTCATTACTCCGGCAGTCTCCTTGAGTGGATTGAGGCGAACAAACCTGACCTGATAAAGAGGATTGCCGGCTTAGTTGCGAGGGGACAGGTGGAGATGATGACCGGAGGATTTTACGAACCTATTCTTTGTGTGATTCCCCGAAGGGATTCTATCGGGCAGATCAGTATGCTGACGGAATATATCAAGGACAAGTTCAATACAGAGTCAAAAGGGATGTGGCTAACTGAACGTATATGGGAGCCTCATCTGCCCAGTATATTGCATGATTCCGGCATTAAATATCTTATAGTTGATGATACCCACTTCCGTTATGCAGGTCTGCTTGAAAATCAACTCTACGGTTACTATTCTACAGAAGATGAAGGAAAGGTAGTGTACCTGTTTCCATCCAATGAGAGGCTCAGATACTCTATCCCATTTAGGGAACCGCACGAAACGATTGATTATCTAAGGAGTGTTGCAACTGAAAAGGGTGATAATGTACTTGTATATGGTGATGACGGGGAAAAGTTCGGTCTATGGCCTGAGACTTATGATTGGGTCTATAACCGGAGGTGGCTTGAACGGTTTTTTGAGGCATTAACTCATGAGGCATCCCAGTCATCCATTGAACCTTCATGGCTGAACATCACTACATTAGGGGATGTGCAGAAGAATGTAAAAGCACATGGAAGGGTATATATTCCAACGGCTTCGTACAGGGAGATGATGGAGTGGTCACTTCCTACAGAGAGCGGTAATCTCTTTGAGGATGTCCTTAATGATGTGAAGTGGAGCGGAAAAGAGGCGGCTTATGTGCCATTCTTGCGAGGTGGTTTCTGGAGGAACTTCCTTGAGAAATATCCGGAATCAAATAACATGCACAAAAAGATGTTTCGTGTAAGCAATAAGGTGGCACAGATGAACAGCAGTAACAACGATAGCTTTGATCCTGCTTATATAGGAAAGAGTGTTGCAAAAAAAGGCATCGGCCTCCCTCAAAATATATATGAGTCACACCTTGAATTATGGCGCGGGCAGGTGAATTGCCCATATTGGCATGGGATATTCGGCGGCCTATATCTGGGACATCTGAGGAATGCGGTATATAATCATCTGATCAAGGCAGAGAAGATTGCAGATGAAACGGGGCATAATGAGAAGACCTGGATAGATATTGAGGTAACTGATTTTGATTGTGATGGAAGTGATGAGATAGTAGTTACAACAGAGGATATATCTTTTGTTGTGGATGTACATAAAGGCGGTATGCTTACGGAACTTGACTACAGGCCGGCATCTTGTAACTTACTGAATACCCTTGCACGAAGACCGGAGGTATACCATAAAAAGATAGTGGAAAATGTCGGCAAACACGAAGGGGAGGCAGGCGGCCCTCAATCTATTCATGACATAGTTAAGTCAAAAGAGGCTGATTTACATTTATATCTTCAATACGATTCTTATCGCAAAGGTATGTTGATAGACCATGTTTTCGCTAATGATACATCTTTAGATACAGTTATACAGAACAGGCATGAAGAGGTCGGTGGATTCCCATTTATCCCTTATATATTTACCATAAGAGATACAGAGAAAGGAAAGGGCATTTTATTAGAGGGTGAGGGGCTTGTTAATGGGAACAGGATACAGATAAGCAAGGAGATAATAGTCTCAAAAGATAATCCTGATTTGAAGTTTAATTATAGTGTAAAAAATATATCAGGTGATACGATAAACATAAGGTTTGGAACAGAGCTTAATTTTGCAATGCTTGATGGTAATTCTGAGATGTGTAAGTATGTTATAGAAGGGGTTTCTCCCGAAGACTCCGGCCAGCGAAGCAAAGGTGAGAGTAAAGATATTAAGTCATTTAAAATTAACAACAGGCTTATTGCTACAGAAATAGGTTTAGCCTTTTCAGAAAAATGTACACTATGGAGATACCCTGTAGAAACCATCTCGCAATCAGAGAGCGGTTTTGAAAGGGAGTATCAGAGTTCTGTTGTCGTTCCAAACTGGAATATTGTTTTGAATCAGGGCGGGGAATGGAAGGTTGGTGTAACGCTTACGTTCAGGCGGATTTGACCAGAGCTACTTCTTTTTCCAAAATCCCGATAAATATTTCTACAATCACCGGATCGAACTGACTGCCCGAACATCTCCTCAGCTCTGCGATTGCAGATTCTTTGGGCAGGGCCTTTCTGTAAGGTCTGTCTGATGTCATTGCATCAAAGGTATCCACAACAGATAAAATACGGCAGGCAAGCGGTACGGCCTCTCCTTTTAAACCATCGGGGTATCCACTACCATCATAATGTTCCTGATGATGACGGATAAGCGGCATAAGATTTTGCATTGCATCAAGAGGTGCAATGATCCTTTCCCCTATTTCAGGATGCTGTTTCATAATCTCCATCTCTTCAAAGGAAAGTTTACCAGGTTTATTCAGGATATGGTCGGGTATGCCTATCTTGCCGATGTCATGGAGGAGGCACAGATACTCAAGCTCCTCTATTTGATTGTCGCTCATTTCAAGTTTGACGGCTATCTTCTTTGCGAATTCAATCGCCCGTTCGGAATGGCCATTCGTATAATGGTCCCTTGCATCAAGTGCACTGCTGAGTGAAGTTACGACCTCATAAGGCGATTTTGAAGTTGCACTACCTGTAAACATCTTTGCAAGCTGGTCCGTTAAGTCTGATACGATCTCCTTGCCGTCATCGAACCTGCTCAGGGTCTTCAGTATCTGAAATGTTTCAGACACAGTTTTGTTCCACCAGCCCGGGTCCTGAGTTTCGTTCTTGGCAAATGTAAATATCTGGTCCCCGCCCCTGTACTTGGCAAGATACATCGCCTGGTCGGCAAGCTGTAATAATATTGTCGGGTCATTAGTGTGATAATAGTATGTAGCAATGCCTATGCTGACACTTGCTTCTATATTGTCATTTTTAAGCTGTTCCTTTATCTTACTCATTATCCTGTTTGCAGCTATTACACTATGGTCATTATGTGTCTCAGGCAGAAGGCATATAAACTCATCTCCTCCATAGCGTGCTGCTATATCAATGCCCCTTATATTATTTTTCAAACAGGCACCTATGTGATGAAGTACAGCATCTCCATACTGATGGCCAAAGGAGTCATTAAGCGACTTAAAATTATCTACGTCTATCAGCAGTATTGAAAACGGTTGATTGCTCACCTTTGAATGTTTTATCTCTTCCTGATACTTCTCAAGAAAAGACCTGTGATTGAGGAGTTTGGTCAGTCCGTCAGTCTTTGCCTGTAATCTTATTTGCTCGTAAAACTGGGCATTTTTGATTGCATTTGCCGATGAGTTGGCTACGACCTTACAGAATCTTATCTCTTCAGGAGTAAATTCATGCTTCTTTTTATTGATCTTTAAGAATAATGTTCCTATTATTTCTTCATGATATACAATAGGTATTACAAGAAGTGATTTAATTTTAATTTTATTAAGGGTTTCACGTACATTGTTCATTAATGGGTCTAAGTTTATGTCGTTTACGACTACAGCATCTTTAGTCTCCAATGTCCTGGAAATTTCCGGATAATTTTTTAAATCTATCTGCAAATGATTAATGGCAGGGGCATCATGTGATGCCATTACATAACCGTATTTTTGCTGATTATCAATGAGGATTATAGAGCATCTGTTGGCATGGGTATATTCGGCAACCTTATTTACTATAATTTTTAGTACATCCTGAAAATCAAGATTAGATGAGATGCTTTTGGTAATGTCTAATATTAGTTCAAGCTCACTCTTCTCTGAATTCAGGGTTCTTGTTTCTATTTTCCTGATACTGCTTTCTATATTTAAGATATTTTTCGTAAGGGGCATGTTGCTCACTCTTACATCCTTTCTCGTGTTTCTTACAATTTGCAATAAGGGTGTAGAACAGTGATATTTTCGGAAATAAAAAAAAACTCTTGACATGAAAAGAAATACTGTTATAATTTCATAATTCCTATCGGAATAGTAGGATATTGATTATGAAATTTTCAAATAAAAGTGAATATGCAGTTTCAGCCGTGTTAGATATTGCACTGAATGCCGATAAAGGGCCGGTACATGTTAAGTCCATTGCAAAGAGGCAGGCAATACCAATGAGGTTTTTAGAACAGGTTATGGCATCCCTGAAAAAGGCGGGTATTGTAGACAGTATCCGAGGTTCTCAGGGTGGATACGTATTGTCAAGGCTTCCGGCGATGATTAATATTGCCCAGATTGTAGAGGCTATTGAAGGGCCTATTGCACTTATGGATAACGGGAATGGGACGCATGAGGAGAGAAGTTATCAGACAAATACAGGTGTGATAAAGGAAGTGTGGGAAGATGTAAGAAAGGCTATTACTGATACACTGAGTAAAGTTAGTATAGAAGATATGACCAGAAAAAAGAGGGAGCGGGAAGTAACTGTTATGTATCATATTTAACAAACAGGAGGGAAGTTAATGGAACAAAATGTTATAGAGACAGACATTCTAATAATCGGAGGGGGGACAGCAGGCTGCCTTGCAGCAGTCGAGTTGAAGGAACAGTATCCGAACCTCTCTGTAACCATAATGGAAAAGGCCCACATTGACAGAAGCGGCTGTCTGGCAGGCGGTATGAATGCCATAAATGCCTATCTGAACCCTGGAGAGACACCAGAGAGCTTTGTTAAATATGTGCGGTTTGATTCATGTGGAATAGTCAGGGAAGACTTGGTATTGACTATGTCTGAACTGTTTGAGTATTGCGTTAAAAAGGTGGAGAAATGGGGACTGCCAATCCTCTGTGATGAAAAGGGAAATTATATCCCCCGCGGCCGCTGGAACATCAAGATAAACGGCGAGTCTTTAAAGCCGATTATTGCCAGGGCAGCGAAGAATGTCGGTACAAAGATATTAAACTGGGTAGTTGCCACTAATTATATAATGGTAAACGGCAGGGTAGCAGGGGCTATAGGTTTTAGTATAAGAAACGGTAACCTGTTTGTTGTAAAGGCAAAGGCGACCATAATAGCTACAGGAGGCGCTGCCGGAATCTATAAACCTAATAATGCACACGATGCACAGCATAAGACATGGTATTGCCCCTACAATACAGGTGCAGGATTTGCCATGGGGATCAGGGCAGGGGCTGAGATGACAAGTTTTGAGATGCGTTACATCGGCCTGCGTGTTAAAGATACCATTGCACCAACCGGAACTATTGCACTTGGTGTCGGTGCACCGCAGATAAATTCCAAAGGTGAAAAATTTATGGCAACCAAATATGCCCATATCGGCGGAGACGGCGCCCCTACACCATACAGATCTCACGGGCCTTTGCAGGAGATAAAGGAAGGAAGGGGGCCTGTATTTCTGGATACGAGGCATATTACACCTCAACAGGCAAGAGACCTGAAGTCTGCATATCTGGATATGTATCCTTCAATGGTACTCTACTGGGCGGCTAATGAGATTGACCCGTCAAAAGAACCTGTAGAGGTGCAGACCACAGAACCATATATAGTCGGAGGACATACACAATCCGGTTACTGGGTGGATGTAAACCGTAAGACAACGATTGAGGGCTTATATGCGGCAGGTGATGTATCCGGTGGTGCGCCCTATAAGTTTGTAAGCGGATGCTGGGCAGAAGGGGTAATAGCTGCAAGGGCCGCAGGGGAATATGCACAGAAGGTTGAACATGCCGATGTGCCTGCTGAATTGATAAGTGCAGAGCGGGATAGGGTGATTGAACCGATCCTGAACTTTACACATAAAAAGGAAGGGATCAAACCTTATGACATGGAGGTCAGACTTCAGAAGATTATGGAAGAATATGCAGGCGGTGCGGCTACCTTCTATGAGGTAAATGAAGAAAGGCTTCTCGTTGCAAGAAGACGCCTTGCCACACTTCCGGAGCAGTTTAAGTATATTATAGCTGAAGACCTTCATGACCTCATGGAGGCACACGAGGTCATTGACAGGGTATTGGTAGCCCAGACCCTTGTAGAACACATGTTGTTTAGAAAAGAGACCAGGTGGCCGGGTTACTGCACGAGAACTGACTATACAGAACTGGATGACCAGAACTGGCTTAAATTTGTAAACACAAGAAGAGACCCTGCAACCGGCAATATAGAGGTATTCACAAGACCTTATGAACAGATAGTGCCGGGGGACAGGTATAAGCCGAGGTAAATAAAAATTAAATATCAAAAATCAAATGTCAAAAATAAGGAGGATTCAAAATGCCGGTAGTTGTTCATGCAGATAAATGTAATACATGCCATGGTGCCCAAAATCCGCCATGTGTGAGGATGTGTCCGGGTGACCTTTTTATGAAAGACCCAAAGACAGGAAAGATTATAATGAGGGACCCTTCTGAGTGCTGGGATTGCCTGCCCTGTGTAAAGGTATGCCCTCAGGAGGCGATAGAGTTTAAACTCTCTTATCAGCTTGGATTTCATACGGCAAAGCTCATGCCCCATATACATGATACGAGAGACTTTATTACATGGGAATTGATTGACACAAAAGGCGTTGTAGACAAGTTTACAATCAGGACAAAGGTTCTTCCTGTGGAGCTTGATGAAAAGGTTGAGGGCGTTACAGCAGTAGATTTTTCCATTTAATTGAGGCATGAAAAACCCCACCCTCACCTTAATCCTCTCCCTGAGGGAGAGGAAATTTCCCTTCCCCGCAAAGAGGAGGTTAGGGGGGCATTCTTATATTCCCTCCCCTTCAAGGGGAGGGTTAGGGTGGGGATGGGGTTATTATTAGGTTAAAAAGGAGCAATAAATTATGAATACCGGGGAAATGACAGAAAAACAAGAAGGTGCAGTACCATCCCAGATACTTGAGGAAATATCAGGTTTTGAGGCAGAGATAGGCCGTCTCAGGCGGGGTGAGATTCCGGATGAGAAGTTTAAGAGGTTCAGGTTACAGCAGGGGATCTATGGACAGCGTCAGAAAGATGATTTCATGGTGCGTGTCAAGATACCGCAGGGCACCCTTAATCCGGTTCAGATGAGGCTGCTGGCGGATATTGGTGACACATACTCAAATTCCTTAGCCCACACATCAACTCGTCAGGATATTCAGTTTCATTGGGTGAAATTAGAGAATGTCCCAACCATTATGAGACAGCTTGCAGGGGCCGGGCTTACTACAAGGGAGGCTTGCGGCAATACGGTCAGGAATGTTACCGGCTGTTATCTCGCAGGTATATGCCCTGATGAGATATTTGATATTTCTCCGTATGCCATTTTTACAACAAGATACTTATTGAGGAATTCTATCTGCCAGAGCCTTCCGCGTAAGTTCAAGATAGCATTTTCCGGGTGTCAGAAGGACTGTGCAATGGCGCCTATAAATGATATAGGGGCCTTTGCTGTAACAAAGAATATTGCCGGTATCGAAAAGCAGGGCTTTAGAATTGTTATAGCAGGAGGTCTTGGGCCTCATCCACGTATAGCACAGTTGTTGTCGGAGTTTGTACCATTGGAAGATTTTATACCGCTTACTGAGGCAATACTCAGGGTGTTTGACCAGTTCGGAGAAAGAAAAAACAGAAACAGGGCAAGGATGAAATTCCTGCTTGAGAAGATAGGTTTTGATGAACTCAAAGACAGGATCCTCAAAGAGTTCAATATACTCAAGTCATCAAAGGAGTGGTCACATACATTGCCTTCCGGTGAGACTTTATCTGATTTTTCAGGTATGGATGAATACCCTGTGGGAAGTTCTGCCATTACTGCTGACCATACAGAGATAACAGGCAATGGAGACCCATATTTTTACAGGTGGCTGAGCACAAATGTGATCGCACAAAAGCAGAAGGGCTACAGTGCAGTAAATGTACGGCTTGTTCTTGGTGACATTACAACAGAACAGTTGAGGAAACTTGCAGATATTACGGCTGAATACGCCAACAGCAGGATAAAAGTTACTCAACAGCAGAACTTCACTTTAAGATGGGTACATAACAAGGATGTCTATAATCTGTATAAGGCACTAAAAGATGCAGGCCTGGCGCTGGCAGGCGCCCACAGGACAATTGATATTCAGAGCTGTCCGGGTGCAGAGACCTGTAACCTTGGCCTTACATCATCAAGGCAGTTGGCCGCTGCAATTACGAGGGAGCTTTCAACAAGAGACGATGTTGAGACAGAGAGTGTAAGAGTAAAAGTCAGCGGATGCCCTAATTCCTGCGGCCATCACCATATTGCAGATATAGGATTTCATGGCGTGGCAAAGAAGATAGAGGGCAGGCTTGTTCCGCACTATCAGTTACATCTTAAAGGCGGTGTTGCAAACGGCAGGGCAGTGGTTGGGGATTCCAATATAAAACTTCCGGCAAGGAATATACCCAAGGGGGTATCAGAGCTAATATCCAAGTATCAGAGGGAAAAGGTTCAGGATGAACCCTTTTACCAGTATGTTGAAAGGGTTGGCTTGGAGTATGTTCAGGATTTTTTAGAGAAATATACTACTATCCCATCTTATGCGGAGTCACCGGAAAGTTATTCTGACTGGGGTTCCAGCTCTGAGTTTGTGGTAAAACTTGGTGCAGGTGAGTGTGCCGGCGGTGTGGTTGACCTTATAGAGGATTCTCTTATGGCCGGGGGCCGTGAGGCATCAAGGGCAGAGATGATGTTAGGGGCAGGTCAGGTTGAAGAGGCACTTAAATGTATTGACAGTGCGGTAATATTTGTTGCACAAGGGATGCTTGTCCCGTTCGGTATAGATACAGAGATAGAGGCTCAACTTGTACGGGAATTTCAGGACAAGGTAATTGATAAATGTATTGTGTCGGAAAAGGTAGAACCGTTGTTTGTTGAATATGGTAAGCCTGCGGCAAAAGACAAGGTTAAAGAAAAGGTGGCCCTTGCACACCTCCTTGTTGAGGAATCTCTTGAGGCTTACAGTAAGCTGGATAAGAACTTTAAATTTAAAAAGAGGGAAGAAAAGGCAAAAGAAGAGGAGGTAAAAACTACTATGGATAAAAAGATTGACGAATATCTGGATTTGAAGGGGGTGGCTTGTCCATATAATTTTGTAAAGACAAAACTGAAGCTTGAAGACATGGAATCAGGTCAGGTACTCCAGATTGTCATTGATGAGGGCGAGCCGTATCAGAATGTCCCAAGGAGTGTTCTAAACGAGGGTCACAAGATACTGGAAGAAGAAAAGGTTGAGGAAAAGCATTACAGGATTGTCATAGAGAAAGCATAGGTTAGTGCGATAAAATTCCCTCCCCTTCAAGGGGAGGGTCAGGGTGGGGATGGGTTTCCATATAAAGTTAGGAAACCTTTAATACTTATAGATAAAAAGGAGGAAGGGGTAAATGTTACATTCAGTACCACACGGCGGGACGTTGATTAACAGGATTTTGAGGGGTAAAGACAGGGAGATGGCAGAGATTAAGGCAAAGGAGTTAAAGCAGATAAAATTAAACAAAAGGGAAATCGCAGACCTTGAGATGATAGCAATAGGTGCACTAAGCCCTCTTGAAGGGTTTCTATGTAAAGATGACTATCATTCTGTAATAGATACAATGCGTCTTACAACCGGCATACCGTGGGCATTACCTGTGACACTTGCAGTGAACGAAGAAACAGCAAACAGCCTTTCTTTAAAAGAAGAGATTACACTAACTGATGAAGAAGGGAATACACTGGCATTAATGACTGTAGAGGAAGTTTTTCTTCATGATAAGGAGAAAGAGGCATTACAGGTTTACAAGACCGATAGTAAGGAACATCCCGGAGTAAAGTATCTCTATGAGGTTCCTTCACACCTTGTCGGAGGCAAAATAGACCTGATCCACAGACCAAGGCACAAAGACTTTCTACAGTACCGTCTTGACCCTGCTGATACGAGAAAGGTATTTCAGGAAAAGGGATGGAAAAGGGTTGTCGGGTTTCAGACAAGGAATCCGATTCACCGTGCACATGAGTATATTCAGAAGACTGCCCTTGAGGTCGTAGACGGTCTGATGGTTCATCCCCTTGTAGGAGCAACTAAGGGTGATGACATATCTGCTGAAATCAGGATGAAGTGTTATGAGGCACTGTTTGAAAACTACTATCCCAAAGACCGTACCTTCCTCGCTGTATTTCCTGCGGCTATGAGGTATGCAGGGCCAAGAGAGGCGGTATGGCATGCAATCTGCCGTAAGAACTATGGCTGTACACATTTCATAGTCGGCAGGGACCATGCAGGTGTAGGCAACTTTTATGGCACCTTTGATGCCCACTATATATTCGATGAATTTGAGGACGGTGAACTCGGTATAACACCGCTCTTTTTTGAACATACCTTCTATTGCAAACGATGCACTAGTATGGCATCATATAAAACCTGTCCCCATGAATCAGGTGAACATATAATCCTCTCAGGGACAAAGGTTCGCGAGATGCTGAGAAACGGTGCAACCCCGCCGCCTGAATTCTCACGGCCTGAAGTGGCAAAGATATTGATTGAAGCGATGTCGGGAAAAAGCAGTGAATAGTGGTTAGTGAGTAGTGAGTAGTGAATAGTCCCTTAAAAAGGAATTCCCTCCCCCTTGAGGGGGGAGGGTCAGGGTGGGGGTGAGCTACGGAGAATATCAGATGAACTCCCATGAACTGAGGGTTCACAAAGGGCCATGAAAATCAGCGGGACAAGAAAGTCCCGCCTATCCTCGTAGATATGGATAGGCGGGGTTTTCCTACCCCGCCGGAAGGGATTTTCAGATGAATACAGCTATCCTGAAAATTGAAATTCCCGGCATAAAACCCTTACGAAGCGGCAAGGTCAGGGACATCTTTGACCTTGGTGACTCTTTGCTTCTTGTTGCTTCAGACAGGGTTTCTGCATTTGATGTTGTACTTCCAACTGGTATCCCCGGTAAGGGAAAACTGCTGACCCAAATATCTGTTTTCTGGTTCAATGTTATGAAGGAGATAATCCCCAATCATCTGATCAGTGCAGATGTAAAGGACTTCCCTGCAGTATGCCGACCGGCAGGAGAAACACTTGAAGGCCGCAGTATGCTTGTTAAGAAGGCAAAGCCAATGCCTGTGGAGTGCATAGTGCGCGGGTATCTTTCAGGTTCAGGATGGAAGGAATACAAAAAGAGCGGTACAGTATGCAGCATAAAACTCCCTGTAGGACTCATTGAATCAGCAAAGCTCCCTGAGCCGTTATTCACCCCAAGCACAAAGGCTGAAGAAGGGCATGATCTAAACATCACATTTGAAGAGACAAAGAATATCGTCGGCAATGAAATGGCAGAAAGACTGAAACATACAAGTCTTTCCATATATAAAAAGGCCCAGTCATTGGCAGAGAAAAAGGGGATTATTATTGCAGATACAAAGTTTGAGTTCGGATTGCTTGATGATGAGCTTATTTTAATAGATGAAGTCCTTACCCCTGATTCATCCCGCTTCTGGGACGTAAAAACATATCAAGCCGGCAGGAGCCAGGACAGCTACGACAAACAGATCGTCAGAGACTACCTCCTTACCCTTGACTGGAATCAACAGTACCCGGGTCCACCCCTTCCTGATGCAGTAATAGAAAAGGCCGCCGCAAGGTACAGGGAGATAATGGAGATACTGATATTTCCCGGTTAACACTATTTTTTACTCATGCGTCACCTCTCACATAATACTATCTAAAATACATTTCTTTTTTTCTTGATACTGATTTTTTCGTATGATGGATTTTTTAAAATAATTATGATATTTTTTCAGTTCAACAAAATCTGTTAAATATAACAATAAGAGGAAAGTCCAATGCGCGTTGCAATGTATTACAGTAATAAAGATATAAGGCTTGAAGAGATGCCGGTCCCGGATGTGAAGGCCGGAGAAGTGTTGGTAAAGATTATGGCAAGCGGTATTTGTGGCAGTGATATTATGGAGTGGTACCGTGTTGGAAAGGGGCCGCTTGTACTTGGACATGAGATAGCAGGGGAGATAGTGGAGGTGGGGGAAGGTGTAGCTAAATACAAAAAAGGTGACAGGGTTTCTGCGGCCCATCATGTCCCGTGTAATACCTGCCATTACTGCCTGAACGGGCATCATACGGTTTGTGAAACACTTCGTAAAACAAAGTTTTATCCCGGTGGTTTCGCTGAATATGTTCTTTTACCTGCAATTAATGTAGACCGCGGGATATTTCCCCTACCGGATGAGGTATCGTTTGAAGAGGGGTCGTTTACTGAACCACTTGCATGTGTCTTTCGAGGGCAACGGCTCGCGCGTGTAAAACCCGGTCATTCTGTTCTAGTAGTAGGCAGTGGGTTGTCAGGCCTGCTTCATATACAAATGGCACAGGCACTTGGGGCGGGAAGGATTATCGCAACTGATGTACACGAGTTCAGGCTTCATACAGCAAAAAACCTTGGAGCCGGCCATGTAATTAATGCGAGAGAATACACACCTGATTTACTGAGGGAGATAAATAATGGCAGGCTTGCAGACATTGTGATAATATGCACAGGGGCGCCATCGGCCATTAATCAGGGGCTTCAGTCTGTTGAACGCGGAGGAACTATCCTGTTCTTTGCGGCCACTGACAAGGGTGTAACCATTCCAATCTCATTCAATGACCTCTTGTTCAGGAATGAGGTAACAATATTGAGTTCTTATGCAGGTGACAGGGCTGACCATATTACAGCGGTTGAACTCATACGAAGCAGGCGGGTGCGTGTAAGTGATATGATAACTCACAGATTAGGGATGGCAGAGACAGGGCTTGGGTTTCAACTTGTTGTTGAAGGGACTAATTCAATCAAGGTTCTCATAGAACCACAGAGATAATAAAGGAGGATCAAATGGACTGGGGAATGAAAAATCGTTTATCGAGGATAATAAAAGAGGACGGTAAGTGCCTGCTTATGCCAATTGACCATGGATATTTTCAGGGTCCTACATCAAAACTTGAAAAGCCTGGAGAAACTATAAAGCCGCTTCTGCCGTACAGTGACGCACTGTTTGTTACCAGAGGGGTTTTACGTTCATGCGTAGAGACATCTGAGAATATACCGATTATTCTGCGCGTATCCGGCGGTACAAGCATGGTAGGGAAAGACCTTGCGAATGAGGGTATAACCACATCTATGAAAGAGGTATTGAGATTAAATGCATCTGCTGTTGGCATGTCGGTTTTTATAGGCAGTGAATATGAAAAGGAGACTTTATTGAACCTCGGAAACCTTGTAAATGAGGCAGAAGAATACGGTATCCCGGTCATGGCTGTTACTGCCGTTGGAAGAGAGCTTGAAAAGCGTGATGCCAGATACCTTGGGATGTGCTGCAGGATTGCGGCTGAGATCGGTGCAAAGGTTGTTAAGACATACTGGTGTGAGAACTTTGAAAAGGTTGTAAACGGCTGTCCAGTGCCGGTTGTTATTGCAGGCGGGCCAAAAGCGGAGACAGAAAGAGAAGTTCTGTCATTTGTACATGACGGGATGCAGAGAGGCGCCATCGGCGTTAATCTTGGAAGAAACATCTGGCAAAATCCTTATCCGGTCCCCATGATAAAGGCGATACGAGCTATTATCCATGAAAACGTTTCTTTGATTGAGGCTGTAGAGATATTTAATCTTGAAAAGAATCGGATGACAAAGGCAGCAACAGTTTGATTAAATGCCTTTTATCGGTCTGACAGGCGGGATTGCAAGCGGAAAGAGCGCCATCGCTGTTATATTCAAATCCCTTGGCGCTTATATCATTGATGCGGATGTTATTGCACGTGAGCTGGTTAAACATGGACTCCCCGCCTGGCAGGAGATAGTAGATCAATTTGGAAGGGAGATACTTAAAGAAGACGAGACGATAAACAGAGAGCTGTTAGGGAGTATTATATTCAGAAGCCCTGACAAAAGAGAGGTATTGAACTACATTCTGCACCCTAAGGTTTTTGAAGAGGCGGAACGACAGAGAATCGAGATTGAAAAGAATGACCCGCATGCCGTCATTATATTTGATGTAGCACTTCTAATCGAGACCGGTCATTATAAACTCACAGACAAAATTATCCTTGCGTATGCAGATGAGGAACTGCAAATCAAACGCCTTACAGAGAGAAACGGCTACACAAGAGCTGAGGCCCTTGAAAGAATAGTATCACAACTACCGGCAGAGGATAAGAAGAAATACGCTGATTACATTATTGACACATCAAAACCGTTTGAAGAAATAGAACAGCAGGTTGCGGAGATATTTAATATTCTAAAAGAAGGTTCAAATTAGATTTGTCACTTCCGGCGCTGAATGTAGTTCATGGATTCATCATATCGAATACCCTATGAAAAAGATTTCATGGTAAGTCTTGCAATTCCATAAAATAAACCCTATGATTGCTAAGGGTCTGTCATGAAATAACTTGTGCATTTAGGCGCTCAGATTTCGGCCAGGTTTGAGTGCGACCGATTGAGCAAACCCGAAGGCGTAGTTGAATCTACGCTGAGGGGTTGCGATTGAGAAGCACACAAAGATGGCCGGAAGATGAGATGCATAAATGTATAGGTTATTTTATGACAGACCCTAAGTATCTGCTCCCGCCATGCACCCTCAGAGATATAGCAGATGCGAGAAGGTAGGGCAGGTTTGCTTTTCTACCTGTTCACTAACCACTAATCACTGCTTTTATTATGGCTGACTTAAAAAAGATATTCAATCCCAAAACCGTTGCTGTAGTTGGCGCCTCAGAGAGTGAAGGCTCTGTTGGGCGGGCTGTCACTGAGAACCTGTTATTATCCAAAGACCGTAAGATATTCCCTGTAAATCCAAATAGAAAGACCATACTCGGTATTGATGCATATCCGACGATTGGTGATGTACCTGAGCAGGTTGACCTTGCGGTGATTGCAACACCGGCAAAGACAGTTCCGGCTATTCTTGAAGAGTGCGGCAAGGCTTCGGTAGAAGGGATCATTATTGTATCTGCCGGATTTAAGGAGACAGGGGAAGAGGGTAGAAGGCTTGAGGATCAGATAAGGGAGATAAGGGGAAGGTATGGTATGAGGATCATCGGGCCTAATTGCCTCGGCATCATAAGGCCCACAGTGGGACTGAATGCCTCATTCCTCAAGACCCATCCTCAACCCGGGAAGATTGCCTTTATCTCACATAGCGGGGCGCTTGGTAGTGCTATCCTTGATTGGGCTATTAATACGCATATTGGCTTTAGTTTGTTTGTGTCACTCGGCTCTATGATTGATGCGGATTTTGGTGACCTGATTGATTTCCTCGGAGACGACCCTGAGACAAAGAGTATTATGCTTTATATGGAAGGGATTGGGAACGCAAAGAAGTTTATCAGTGCTGCAAGGGGATTTGCAAGGAATAAACCCATAATCGTACTAAAACCCGGCAGGTTTGCAGAGAGTGCAAAGGCCGCTTTATCACATACCGGTGCAATGGCAGGGGATGATCAGGTCTATGATGCTGCATTCAAAAGGGTTGGCGTAATACGAATAAGGGATATCTCAGACCTGTTTAATGCCGCAGAGGTACTCCATTCCAAGAATCTTCCAAAAGGGCCTGATATAGCAGTTGTTACAAATGCAGGCGGGGCAGGTGTGATTGTTACTGACCTGCTGATTGGACTTGGAGGAAAACTCGCAAAACTTTCTGATAATAGCATTAAGTCTCTGGATGAGCATCTACCTGCCTACTGGAGTAAGGATAATCCCGTTGATGTACTGGGTGATGCTGATATAGATAGGTATGTTAAGGCCCTTACTGTTTGCTTAAATGACCCTGGCGTGAATGGTGTAATGACAATTTATACCCCGCAGGGTAAGGCAAGACCTGATGAACTTGCAAAGGCACTTGCTGAGATTGCCAAAACCTCTTTCAAACCTGTTATCACTGTATGGATGGGCGGCAAAGAGGTATCAGCCGCAAGAGAGATATCGCTCCAATATAATATTCCTTCTTACGATACTCCTGAAGATGCAGTCAAGACCTACATGTACATGTACAGATACGGCAGAAACCTTCAGCTTCTATATGAGACTCCGGGGCAATTGCCTGTTGACCAGTCACCGCCCAAGTACAATCTAAAGGCATTTATTTCAGAGTTGAATAAAAAAGGTAGAACCCTTCTTGCTGAAGATGAGGCAAAGAGGTTTCTTTCAAATTATGGGATTCCCACGATAAGACCTCAGCTTACTAAGGATGTTGAAGATGCTGTAAATGCTGCCGCTAATATTGGTTATCCGGTAGTCATAAAAATAGTTTCTCCTGACATTACCCACAAGAGCGACATAGGCGGTGTGGTTACAGGTATACACAATGAAGGTCAGTTGAGGAATGAATACGATGGGATGCTCAACAGGGTCAGGGAGAAGATGCCTCAGGCAGAGATAACGGGCATCTCTGTCCAGAAGATGCTTGAGCGGATTGACTATGAACTCATACTCGGTGCAAAAAAGGATAATGATTTCGGGACGGTAATCCTTTTTGGTATGGGAGGTGTTACTGCTGAGCTGTTCAGGGATTTCTCAATAGGGCTACCGCCGTTGAATCAGACCCTTGCAAGACGGCTCATGGAGGAGACAAAGGTATTCCGGATGCTTCATGGATACAGGGGCAGGCCGCCTGCTGATTTACAACAGCTTGAACAGATTATAGTAAGCTTCTCAAACCTTCTCGTGGATTTTCCTGAGATAAAAGAAATAGACATAAACCCCCTTGCTGTATCAAACGGTAAGGCATATATCCTTGATGCAAGGATTGTTATTGAAGGTTACATGCCGGAGTCATCTTCACCGTATCCTCATCTTGTAATCACACCCTATCCAACGAAGTACATCACACCATGGAGGTTAAATGACGGCACAGATGTTATACTCAGGCCCATAAGACCTGAAGACGAGCCTCTGGAGCAGGAGATGCACGCAACCTTTTCTGAGGATACTTTACGTGGCCGGTTCTTCCAGGTTGTCAAAAAGATCTCCCATGAGACGATGACCAGATTCTGCAATATAGACTATGACCGTGAGATGGCAATAGTGGCAGAGCTGAGAGAGGGTGACAGGAAGTGCCTCCTCGGTGCCGGGAGACTTATAATGGAACTGGACTTCGGGAAGGGTGAATTTGCAGTTATCGTTCGGGATGATTTTCAGGGCAAGGGGCTTGGGTACAAACTTATAGATATGCTTATCGGAGTAGCCCAGGAAAAGGGGCTGGAAGAGATGTACGGGATAGTGCTTACGGATAACACCAGAATGTTAGGAGTCTGTAAGGGGCTTGGATTTAATGTTTCACATCTGCCTGATGGGGTGAGCAAGGTAAGGCTGACACTAAAATAGCCAATCACTGGAGACACGTGTGGACTTACGGGAGGTTCCTCGTCATTGTAATTATGGTGAAGTATAATGCACCATAATTACAATATCAATTCTTACCCGCATATTGCTATTCAGATGCCGCTTTTGTTACTTGCAGTATATAATCGTAAAAAGTAATAGCGGTAAGATTGGGCAGAAGGGAAATCGTCTGCTCGGACAACGAGACGATGAATTCCTTTTTAATATCAAGGGAGGAAAATATTTCCCTGATCTTTGCAATGTTCGCTCCCATCCCCATTAAAGGTGTTTTGTTCAACTTAATCTCAACAGGTATCATACCAAAATATCCAACAATAAAATGGACATTTCAAATTGTTGTTTATGATGCTGAGGAAATGTGGCGGCCAACTTCTTCTTGGTTAAAAAAACAGGGTACACAAAAATTGCTGTTAGCTCAATAAATATTAGGCGTAAGGAAGATAGTGGACGACGTCGTAACAATTATGATGAATGGCTAAAGAAGTTTGATAAATTTATTGACAGGCATTTCTAAAGATAACTGTTAGCACAATGGGTGACATCCATTTATTATATTAAAATAGATGTCCCTAATATAGCCAATATCAATAATTATCTTACCCGGCTTTTGCAAGTTCAAATCTAACATGTTTGATCCTTGATTTTTGTGGAGAAAGTTTCTTTAACCTTATGTATATTACGGGTCTCTCTTTTTCAATGGCAGATTTAGTGAGTTTCAGGTTTGCCTCACATAGTTCCGGGTCATATTCAGGTAAGAAGATGAATTGTGCCCCGTCAGGGATCTGTTCCATTACCTCCGGATGTTCTAAAACAAATTTATCAAATTCTGCCCCGATAATAAGGTTCCTTGCAATGATTTCATCTTTTTTCATTTTTTAATCTCCTTAAAAAACCTTTCTTATAATTCTTCCAGTTAGTATTCAGATCCAAAATAGAAAATGTTAATGCCTCATTGTAGTTTAAAAAATTCAGTTCTTTTTTTATCTTTGTTCCATCCGGGTTTATTATATCAATATGAACAAAGTTATGAACGGTATCATAACGAATTATTGGGTTCCATTGCTTATTAATAAGCAGTTCATATTGCGTAACAAATTTCTCGACTTTTCCTTTTTTAACAGTAAAGTCTATTCTTATTCTACTGTCATCACTTATTATTCGTAAATATTGTTTTTGAGCCACTGACAGTCAGGTTACTAAAAGTATTAATAAAAGTCAAAAGGTTCAATCGCACAAAGGATAAGGATGATGAAAACTCGACAACCCCCTAACCCGGAACCGCAGGGGGAGAGGGGACATAGAATATCACCCCCTTTGTTCTATGGGCGAGGGGGGGGGGGCGGATGAAGTTTGCCAGTTGACTTGAATAAACCCTTTATTCTATTCTATGGAGGTTAGAGCCATATACTTTATAACACCTTATACCCAGAGGACAGTATGAATTCCAGAAAAGATAATACAAAAGACAAAGAGAAGAAGGCTGCAAAAGTTTCTTATCATCATAAGCCTGATGACATGAGTGTTGATTCATGGCAGAAGGAATTGAGACGGCAATTTGCTGAGACGCAGAACTTTACCATTAAGAATACAGGCAGTCATCCGGTGTTTTCTGACTTTGAGGTGCATAACCCGCAGTCAGGGAATACATATAAGGTGGCTGTGCGTAGTGAAGATGCGGGCATGAACTTTTGCTCCTGTCCTGATTTTAAGATAAATACATTAGGCACATGCAAGCACATTGAATTTACATTATTCAACCTGAAAAACAGCCATGCCAACAGGGCGATATTCAAGGCAGGATACCTGATGCCGTATTCATCAGTTACGCTCAGATATGGAGAGGAAAGAAAGGTAGTGCTCCGGACAGGGACGACACATTCAAGCGAGATTAGCCGGTTGTCGGAAAAATACTTTGACAAGGATGGTGTGTTATTACCTGATGCGTATTACAGGTTTGAAGAATTCTTTGGAGCGGCATTACAGATTGACCCAAATTTCAGGTGCTATCCTGATGCTGTAGAATATATTATCTTTGTCAGGGAGAATCATAACAGACAAGCTGTTCTGTCCAGGAAATATCCCAAGGGTATAGAAAGCCCGTCAATAGACAATCTTTTAAGGGCCTCATTATTTCCGTATCAGAAAGAGGGAATCCTGTTTGCAGCCCGGGCAGGCCGCTGTATTATTGCAGATGATATGGGGCTTGGTAAGACCATACAGGCCATAGGGTCTGCTGAACTGCTGAGAAAGGATTTTGGGATTGAGAAGATTCTCATTGTTTGCCCGACCTCTCTTAAATACCAGTGGAAGACTGAGATCGAAAAATTTACAGACAGCACTGTTACAGTAGTAGAAGGTTTGCCTCATTCAAGAGAGGCACAGTATCAGGACAGCAGTGTATATAAGATAGTTTCCTATCATACAGCAGGCAATGACATAAATATCCTGAAGAAGCTGGACTTGGACCTTGTTATATTAGATGAGGCACAGAGGATAAAGAACTGGAAGACGAAGACATCCCAGCATATAAAAAATATCCCGTCCAGATATGCAGTAGTGCTGACCGGCACCCCTATTGAAAACAGGATAGATGAGTTACATTCCATTGTGGCATTTGTGGATAAGTATAAGTTAGGCCCTCTATTTAAATTTCTGCACAATCACCAGATCGCTGATGAAACAGGAAAGGTAATCGGCTACACTGAGCTGAACAGGGTCGGAGAGAGTATTAAATCCATCCTTATCCGCAGGACTAAACAAGAGGTGCTGAAACAACTGCCTGAGCGTCTGGACAAAAACTATTTCGTTCCTGTTACAGAGGAGCAGATGCGTATCCATCAGGAGTACTACGAGATGGTCTGCCAGTTGGTGAATAAATGGCGCAGATTCAAATTCCTGTCAGAACAGGACAGGCAAAGGCTTCTGACCGGATTGAACTGTATGCGTATGGT
>JACRGV010000068.1 GCA_016212215.1 Nitrospirota bacterium | reverse complement strand
CCAGAACTTGCCCTTATCACTATCCCCTACTTCACTACACTCTTCAAAATAATTTGACATGACGGCTCTCCTTTCATTGTTGGATACCATCATGCCATCTTCCCCTCAACTTGTGAAGATGGGGTTATTTAACCGCTTACCTCAAACCTGACCGAAATCTGAGCGCCTAAATGCACAAGTTATTTCATGACAGACCCTTAATTCCCAATTAGTGTAGGGGATATTTTCATTATCCCCTACACGACATGTTAGTTTATCATAGATAGGAAGTATGAAGGCTGTGGTTAATCTACTTTTTTGGATCTAAATCAGATGAGTCACTATATACTGGTCACCAAATCTTTTTATATTGTCATTGATAATCTGTAAGCCATCAAGGTGTTTTTCTTCGTCTCCAAGAATCTCTTCAAGCAGACGCCTTGTGCCGTTGTCTTTTTCAGAGAAACAGTCTGTTATGGCCTTATTTAGTCTATCTATAGCATCAATTTCAATGTCAATATTCATCTTTACCATGTCTGTCATTTCTGTTTGTTCAGCAACAGGTACCATGTGTTTCAGGTAGGCGACCTCTCCTCCGAGGAAAAGGATCCGTTCCATAAGCTTTTCTGCATGTTTCATCTCATGTACGGCGTCTTCTTTAAGAATCTCAGCAAATTTATTATAGCCCTTATCCGAGCATTTTGTGTGCTGGTCCATATAGATTCCTACAGCACCTATCTCAGCAGTATAAATCTCCGACAGAATCTGAATAATCTTCTTGTTAACTTTTCGCATGATCCGCTCCTCATATAAATAACATCTGGTCATTAACAGCCTCATTCATGAATGTGGTCATCCCCATGCTCATGTCCACTTCATCAACGAGTTCGCTGCGTGAGATATTTAAAAGACCCATAGAGCTTGTGCATGAGTATAATCTCACCCCCATAGTCTTCGCCTCTGTGATAAGCCCAGAAATCTTGTGAATGTGGCCTTTCCTTAAATTATCTTCAAGTGTACTACGATGCGCTTCACCCTCTTGATCAAGCATAAACTCTGCCCTGTCATTCTTCCTGAAATATTCCAATGCCCAATATGTAATAAAGCACCGTGAATCTCTCCCCATAGCCGCCGCAGTTAATGCAAGTGCAAGACCGTGATATATGCGGTCAAAAGAACCGCTGTGTAGAATTATTGAAATGCCTGTGTTGTTCACCCGAACATCCCTCCGGCGGGGTAAGAAAACCCCGCCTATCCAGATATATATCAAGAATAGGCGGGACATTCTTGTCCCACTCATTTTCATAGCAATCTTGCCTCTTACTTCTAACCTCTTACTTCTGCTTTACGCCCTTTTCTCCCTTATCGTTGCTGCCCAGTCAAGCAGAGGGACTCCCTTCTCTCTTGCAGCGGCAAACTTATCTCCGAGATTATCAAGTTCTGATTGTGTAAGTCTTTCAGAGAGTATGGCAAGTCCATCACAATTGGAGACATGAACCAGTATTGCCCTTGCTGCATTTGCGGCTTCACTTGCTCCTATATCTGTCAGGGTATCTTTTTGCAGTAAACCGAGACATGCGCGTGCAGTTCCAATAACCCCGTCGTGCTCAGAGATGAGTTGATCAACATATTCGCCTAAGAGCGTACGCAAGGCCGGGTAAAGGGTTTCCTCCTCATATCTGAAATGAGGGCCTACAAGGACATTGAGGTTTCCTAAAATCTCCCTTGCCTTTATAACATCCTTTGATTTAAGAGCCGTTATGATGTCAAGTAATCCGTCCCTAACCTTCCTGTGGTCTTCCCTGAATTCAGCAATTGGGTCTAATTTTGTTGCCATATTTGTTTCCTCCTTTTTATTTAAATGAATGAATTATATTAGCAGAGTATTTTTTTTGCTGTCAATACCAAAATCTTCTCCCCTCCCCTTGCGGGAGGGGATTAAGGGGAGGGGGTTACAGGATCTCAATAACCTTATTTTTAGAATGTTCCCCTCTTAATATATTAATATTGCTTTTTGGCACGTTGAAGTAATCACTCAGAATTTTTATAATGGCCTCGTTGGCCTTTCCCTCAACAGGCTGTGCCTTAACAGAGACAAGATAGCTTGCCCCTTCCATTTGATTTACTGAATCTTTTTTTGATCCGGTTTTTACCTTGACAGAAATTTTCATTTGGGAATCCCCATAGCTCACCTTCCCCCTAACCCCCTCCCGTCAAGGGAGGGGGGATATATGAGTTCCTCCTTTGAACAAGGTTGATAAAGTGGAATTCTCATCTTCAATCTTACTTCTTGCTTCTAACTTCTTACTTCTGCTCACCGCTCACTCCCCCTAATTATACCGATTCCGGCTATCCATTTAAAGTATTCTTGAAACCGCAGGTTATATTGTTGTATTATGATAAAGAATGAAGAGTCACATAAAGAAATATTTCATTACCGGGCTTCTTGTAATTATCCCAATATGGGGTACGTATCTTGTACTTCATGCTATTCTCAGGTTCCTCGAGGGCTTCATTGGTAATTTCCTGAAAAGCTTTGACAGGTATTATATCCCTGGGATGGGAATTATCTCCCTTCTTTTGCTCATCCTGCTCGTGGGTTTTTTTGCGACAAATTTTATCGGCAGGAAGATTGTACTATTATGGGAGCGCCTCCTCGAAAAGGTGCCGCTGGTCAGCAACATATATTCTATTTTTAAACATATAGTTGATACGGTATCAGTGCAGAGTAAAGAGAGTTTCAGCCGGGTTGTCCTTGTAGAGTTTCCAAGCAAGGGGATATATACGATCGGTTTTGTAACCGGTGTAACAAAAGGGGAGGTTCAGAACCTTACTACAGAGAGGGTTGTTAATGTCTTCATTCCCCATACACCACTTCCCACAACAGGTTTTTTTGTTTTTGTACCGGAGAGTTTGATAACACCCCTTTCCATGAGTGTTGAAGACGGGATGAAGATGGTAGTCTCCGCCGGGCTTTATACCCCGGCATCTTTTGGGATGATGAAGCAATCAGTTTCAAAAGAAACCGACAATGTGAAGGTAAAAATAGATGAAGACACATGAACCATGGTTAACAAAGGGACATGAAAATGAGTGGGACAAGAATGTCCCACCTATCCTCATAGAAATGGATAGGCGGGTTTCCCCAAATTTACACATGGATAGGCGGGGTTTTCTTACCCCGCCGGAAGGATTTACGGATGAACCGTCATGAAACGGAGGTTTCACAAAGGAGGATGAAAACCACCCCCCCAAGCCCCCCCTTGTTAAGGGGGGGAAAGTTCCTTTGGTGCTCAATGGCCAACGGCAATCCCCCCCTTTGTTCAAGGGGGGGCATG
>JACRGV010000067.1 GCA_016212215.1 Nitrospirota bacterium | reverse complement strand
TGTCATATGATAATGTCTCTTCCTTACCCCTTCTCCTAAAGATCTTGTATAACTCTTTTCCGCCAAACAGGTTCCTTTCTCATCATTTGCAATTAATATAAAGGATTAGGCATATTTTATCATAATCAAAAGATAAAAATAGAAAATAATTCATTGGTATCGCAGATTCAGATTATATGGCGTTGGCTATATGCTCCACAGTGAACCATCCTTGGCCGTTAGGTTGGTTAACATTGACGATAATTGGGAATTAAGTGCGGTGTCCCCGGAATTCAACAGGAATTACCTTCTTAATAAACATCGTCATGAATGCCTATGTTAAGTAGATAAATAATTTCACCTTCGGTCTTAAAAACTAATCTGTATTCATATGAAATACTTATAGCATGCAGTCCTTTAAGTTGACCGGTAAGACGATGGTTTTTTAATGATGGGTCTTGTGGGTTTTCCTGCAGAAGATTTAACCTTTCCTCTATATTGTCCTTCAATTCTGGATGCTTCTTAATAAATGCTTTATGTGCCCTTTTATAAATTGAAGTAGGGGCAAGTCTATATTTTATCATTTTCTATATCCCGCAGCATATCTTCTACTGAATCATAGGAATTCACCTTACCCTCTCTTACCTCTTTTAGGGACTGAAGTGTCTCAAGTTCAAATATCCTGCGTTTTACATCTAAGAGTTCCTCTTTTTCTTCCCTGATAGCCTCTTTTATCAGATTTCTTAATTCCTCTACAGACATCTCTGCAACCTTCATGAAATCACCTCCTATTCAATATATGAAAATAAATCCTGTACTCATCTTATGAAAATAAGCCATGTTTTGCAAGTATTTGCACGCAACGACTAAGAAGGTTGTGGTTGCTGAATTTAAGAAACAAAAAAAATATTGCCGGAGATTGAATTGATGTCAGCCTGAATATTTTTTGATCCTGCAGAAGCTTAATTTGGAAATCAAGGCATGACACCAATTATCTCTTTCAGACTATGGAACATTGGTCGTCTGCCCCACGGCGTACCAGCTTTGGCCGTTGGTCTGAGTAAGATTGACGATTATTGGGAATTAAGTGCGGTGTCCCCGGAATTTTAGTAATAGCATTAGGACAGGCTTATCTATTTACCCCCTTCTTTGAAAAAAACATCAAGTGCTGGAATGATAAAATGGAGAATTTATCTCCAGAAAGGGACTTCTTAGTCTGCTTCCTTCTGAGATTATAGAATTTAATCCTGTTTTCAAGCATTCTCCCCTTTCGCCGAGAATTGCTGAAAATTAAGGAGTTGAGTAAGCCGAAAAGGAAGGAAAATAGGGTGCAGAAGAAATAAAGAGAACCGTCCCCTTTAAGCCCTTGATATAATTCTCTCAAGAATTCTCTCTAATGCACTCATCTTTACAAAGTCACCGGCAATCTCATTAAGGGAAAAACGTGACAGTTCAACAAGATGGGAAAGTTCATCCTGAATGAGGGAGATTTTTCTTCTTACAAAGTCTTTATTGATCATTTTGATGTTATTTCTGTAAGGGCATCCATGATTAACCTTTGCCTCTTGTTGATTAAACAGGACTCAAGTTCACGAAGTCCTTTTGCATCAATATATTCACGAAAGGCAACGGATTTGAGTTCCAGATAATCCATCTCATACCCGAATAGAAGTTGTCCTCTGAAAGTAATCTCGTACCTTAGCAGGACATTGGCTTTATCGAGGTCTGCAAGGTCTATCTTCTCATAAGGTATATTGAGGATTGTACACAGACCGTCCAAAATCTGTGAGTATAGTTTAAAGTCGCTTGTTACTGATTTTATTCCACATAAAGATACAGCTATGTCATAATAAGAGTCTTCTCTCTGAAATTCCCGAAATTCATTGACTTGTGAACCAAATAAAACAATGAATCTGATCCCGTGCTGAGAAGAGAATTCTTCTAATTGAAATTTCTGCTCATCAGTAATTTTCATAGCCCAAGAATACAACATTAGCCAATTCTTAGCAAGGGCATTACTTTTCTAAATTTTAGTTCATTCAGGATTTAATATCCATGTCAGGGGGGCAGATAGCCGGTACTTATTGAAAAACCCCAAAGACCCTAAAAAATCTCCTTGACAGCTTATATCTTGAAAAGTAGAATGAAACTCGAATTTTCGGTTTTCATTTTGAGAATTACAGATACTGGAAAAATAAATTACCTTGTGTCATTATACATACCTGTATGGTGATAGACGATTAATCGCAAACTCAATCTATCAGGTTGCAGCTAATAGCATAATGGGGATAGCGATAATATCATATATAACGAGGTTACAGAAAGATGGGACCTGTAGTCTTACCTGCAAAACTCCTAACATCCCAATGAAACTTCAAATAGTTATAATTATTTTCCTTTGCATCGTCATGCAGGCAGCAAAGGCCTATAGCTTGCCGCAATTCCCAATAAGATTCGGCGACGGAATATTCGGCGAACATAATCATCACAATGAGGTCGAGGGAATGACAATGGATTGCCGTACCTGTCATATTAATCCAACAGGCGGGGGGATGAGAAATGACCACGGCTGGCAATTCTTGCTTGAAAATCTCCCTAAGAATAGGTTTGACGAGGAGGATGAAGGGACACTAAAAGAGGCAAGGCTCAATCGTATTATCGCCATCGGGACAGACCTGAGATTTGCCTATCTCCTATCCCAATCTGAATCTACATCAGCTTACAAGAATAGTTTTTTCCCAATGCAGGCTGACCTATATGCAGCGTTTATGCCTCATCGCAACTTTACCATATACTATCAGGATGGAATTCAGGGAAATAAGGAGTTCTTTGGACTTGTCCATACACTTCCTGCCAATGCCCATATCAAATTTGGAAAGTTTCTCCCGCCCTATGGTTTAAAATTAGATGACCACACCTCCTTTATTCGTGACAAACTCGGATTTGGCAATAACTTCGGTCAGGATTCCGAGGCCGGGCTTGAGGCCGGGTTCGCAAAAGGGCAGTGGTTCGGTAATGCAGCTATCTTCAATGGAACCCGAGGCGCACCGGATGATAACACTGCTAAGGCGATATCATGCACCGGCGGGGTCAAGACGCCTCTATTCTGGCTTGCAGGTTCTTTTTATAGCAACAAGACAGCGGGCTCAGCAGGAAAGAAAGATAATTACATCGGGGTATATACAGCCATACACTTCCGGCAACTTTCCATGTTAGGGGAGTGGGATTGGATATCTAAAGAAATGAGCGGGTCTTCAAAAACAAACGGTAATGTCGCCTATGCAGAGATTAGTGCTGACCTGATAAAAGGGGTGGCTGCAAAGGTCAAGTACGATTTCTATAACCCTGACCAGATTACATCACAAGATATTATACAACGAATTACCCTTGGAGTTGATTTATATCCATACCCTTTTTCAGAGGTCTTGATTCAGTACCGTAAGAATATTGAAGAATCTAACGTGACTCAAAACGATCAGTTTTTGATAATGGCACATCTATTCTACTAAAAATATAAGGAGAAACACAATGAAGCTATTTCAATACATCGGGATCTTTTGTTTATTAGCTGTCTCTTTATTGATAACAGGTTGCGGAGGTGCCGGTGGGGGTGGTAAAAGCAGCAGTGGAACAGCTACAACTATTTCGATCATTTCCGGAGCGTCTTCTGCCTGTATAACTGCGTATTTTCCAGACAGCGTCACTATCTTAGTCGGTGAGACCGTTACATGGAAAAATAATGATAGTGTTTCACATACCGTAACCAGTACAAGTGATAGCGGGCCGGCATGCACCGCAGGCGGCGGCTCAACTACCGGATCACCTTTAAACTCAGGTAATATAGCACCCAGCGGGACATTTTCTCACACATTTGACGTCGCAGGGACATACTATTACGTTTGCGCCATTTCCGGCCATAAGATGCGGGGAACGGTAATAGTGGAGTAATAGAGGAGCATATAGCAGAAGTTAAAGTTCAGGGGACATGTATTTAAAAAGAGAAGATACTATGCGCTCAGGTAAAGTGGACAGATTTATTTTCCCCGTACTTTCTATATCCTTATTTCTTTCTGCCGCATGCTGTCCGCCATCCACTTCAATAATAATACTGTTTTCAAAGCAAACAAAATCAACTATGTACTTATCTATAGGCTGTTGCCTTCTGAATTTCAATCCTTCCATCTGTTTCATCCTCAAGTGATTCCATAGCAATTGTTCCGCATCTGTAGGTCTTTTCCTGAGGGCTTTCCCCAATGTTGTTATCTTATCTCCCATAGAATCACCCCCACCCTATCCCTCCCCGTCAAGGGGGAGGGAATATTCTTTACCCACTCAAAATGAGAAAGAACCGCATTTTATTAAGAAGCATCCGGAATTGAAGGACAATATAGAGGAAAGGTTAAATCTTCTGCAGGAAAACCCACAAGACCCATCATTAAAAAACCATCATCTTACAGAACAACTTAAAGGACTGCATGCTATAAGTATTTCATATGAACCGCCATGAGCGGGGCGCTCACGTGCAGCCAGCGAAATGGCTGAGCTTATGGGTGAAAGTCCCATCCTGACAATTGTCCGTAGCGGTCAGGTAGTTATATCTGGCATATAGGGAGGTAACGAACTATATGAAAGCCC
>JACRGV010000066.1 GCA_016212215.1 Nitrospirota bacterium | reverse complement strand
TGGTTTTTGTCTGTGGCAGAAGCGGTTGGAGAAACACCGGTTTCGTTGGCCGGAGTCTGGATGTGAGGTAGTGGAGATAGGGGGTCAATTCTATTTTACTATCTACAAGTACGATTTTCTTACAGAGCAGATACGGCTATTAAGGGCTTCTATACATGCCCGTAAGTCTGAGAAGTCTGCTTAACAGGCAAGTATGTAGATTCCATTCCATTATATCGCCAGGAGAAGATATTTGAGAGAGGCGGATGAGAAGAAGTTTACAGCAGACGAACGTTACCAATTACGCCAGGAGAAGTCTGTTCCGCTGTTGAAGCAGATTAAGAAGTGGCTTGATGATATTGCACCCAAGACACCTCCTCAGGGCCTTCTTGGCAAGGCTGTATCTTATGCACTTAATCAGTGGGAACGCCTTGAGAGATATACGCTGGATGGGCTGCTGCGTCCTGACAATAATCTTGCAGAGAATGCGATAAGGCCCTTTGTTGTATGCCGCAAGAACTGGCTATTCTCAGCAACTCCAGAAGGTGCTGCAGCAAGTGCTACCATCTACAGCCTGATAGAAACAGCAAAAGCCAACGGCCTTGAGCCATACCGTTATCTAAGGTACATGTTTGAACGCCTGCCATGACACCTTCTATACGGATTGCACTGGAGGATCTCAATCTGGAACGTATCACTGTAGTTTATACGGGGGAGAAGAGATATTCGCTTCATAAAAAGGTTGAGGTAGTACCGGTTGAAACAATAATAGGAGGGATGCCTTGACAGTAATTACCTCATTTACTTATAATCTCTTCACGATTAAAGGATGAATTAGAAGATAGAAATCATAAGTTAGAGGAAAGAAGCAAGAAGTCAGAAACAGGAAGTATAAAGATACGTTCCTAAGATATTCCCTCCCCCTTGAGGTGGGAGGGTTAGGGTGGGGGTGAAGACAGGAGACATGCTTTACAAAAATCTGATTGATACTATAGGGAACACGCCGCTGGTTGAATTGGGGAATCTGACTCCTAATAAGGATGTTAAGATTTATGCTAAGCTCGAAGGCTTTAATCCTACAGGCAGTGTGAAGGACAGGATTGCCAAGTATATGGTTGAGAAGGCTGAGGCCGCGGGAATCCTGAGCAAAGATAAGATACTCCTTGAACCCACAAGCGGGAATACGGGAATATCACTTGGTATGGTTGCAAAGATAAAGGGGTATAAGCTCACTGCTGTTATGCCTGAGAGTATGAGCCTTGAGAGGCGGGAGATACTGAAGGCATTTGGTGTGGAGATAGTATTATCACCTGGAGACCAGGGAACTAATGGGGCGATAAGAGTAGCCCATGAGATGTTAAAGGACAATCCGCAGTATATTATGCTTGACCAGTATAGTAATGCGGCTAACCCTGGTGCACACTATGAGACTACGGCTGTTGAGATATTACGGGATGTGCCTGAGCCTATAGATTATTTTGTTGCCGGCCTCGGTACAGGCGGTACTTTGATGGGGGCAGGGCAGAGGTTAAAAGAGCATAACCCGAATACGCAGATTATTGCAGTCCAACCTTATCCCAAGAGCGGGCTTCAGGGGTTGAGAAGCCTGCTTGATGGTTACACCCCCCCTATACTTGACATTAAAAAGCTGGATGGGAATGAGTTCTGCAAGGATGAAGATGCCTTCAGGATGGTGAAAGAGCTTGCGGATAAAGAAGGTATTTTTGCCGGAATCTCTTCAGGTGCGATAATGTATCATGTGATTAAGCTGGCAAAGAAGATGAAATCAGGTGTTATTGTTACACTCTTTCCTGACGGCGGATGGAAGTATGTCAGCGAGCGGTTGTGGACGGAGGATGTAAAGATTATCAGTGATAAGATTCAGGGGCCGCTGTGGTAACGGACAATCATAGACAGAAGTCAGACGCAAGAGGTAAGAAGTTAGAAGCAAGAAGTAAGAAGAATTATCTCAGGATTACACAACCCCACCCTCACCCGGACCCTCTCCCTGAGGGAGAGGGTGTTAAAGTTTATTCCCTCTCCCCTTGCGGGAGGGGGTGTTATGCTAATTCCCTCCCCTTCAAGGGGAGGGTTAGGGTGGGGATGGGTTTTGCAATGTGGAATGGTGGGTTATTGTTATTTAATATCGCTTTTTGCATCTTAATAACAGGAGGATTTTATCATGGCAACGAAAAAATACGTTTACTTCTTTGGGAAGGGTAAGGCAGATGGGCGCGGGGATATGAAAGACCTGCTTGGCGGAAAGGGTGCGGGGCTTGCAGAGATGACCAATCTCGGTATACGTGTCCCTCCAGGATTTACTATTACTACGGAGGCATGTACTGAATATTACAAAAACAATGAGGCATATCCTTCAGGGATGTGGGACCAGGTGCTTGAGAATCTGAAGAAGGTTGAAGAAGATATGGGGATTAAGTTCGGCGATTCTGATAATCCTCTTCTTGTTTCTGTCCGGTCAGGTGCTAAGGTTTCAATGCCTGGAATGATGGACACTGTTCTTAATGTCGGCCTTAATGATAAGAGTGTTCTTGGGCTTGCAAAAAAATCCAAAAATGACAGGTTTGCGTATGATGCCTACCGCCGTTTTATAACTATGTTCGGAAGCGTTGTTATGGGCATAGACAGGAACCTTTTTGAAGAAATCCTTCAGGAGAAGAAGGATGAACTGAGATTGAAACAGGATACGGATTTGGATGCAAATGTCCTGAAGGATATTGTCAGCCATTACAAAAAACTTGTTAAAAAAGAGACCGGCAAGGAATTTCCTATGGACCCCGTAGAGCAGATGATGATGGCAATAAATGCGGTCTTTAATTCATGGAATGCGGCGAGGGCTATTACATATAGAAAGATTCACAATCTTCCTCATGACATGGGGACTGCGGCAAGTGTAGTTGCAATGGTCTTTGGAAACATGGGAGAGACATCCGGTACAGGGGTGGCATTCACAAGAGATCCGAATTCAGGAGAGAGAAGATTCTTTGGGGAGTGTCTGATGAATGCTCAGGGGGAAGATGTTGTTGCCGGAATCAGGACACCTTTTCCGATTGAAGAACTTCAAAAGTTAGTGCCGGATGCATATAAAGAATTGGTTTCAATTTATCAGAAGCTTGAGAAGCATTACAAAGACATGCTTGATATTGAGTTTACTATTCAGGAAGGCATTCTCTTCATGCTCCAGACCAGGACAGGTAAGAGATCAGCGGCGGCGGCACTCAAGATAGCAGTGGACATGGTTGAAGAGGGGCTTATTGATAAGGAGACAGCGATTTCAAGGATTAATTCTGAACAGTTGGATCAACTACTGCATCCAATGATAGACCCGGATGTTAAGGTAAAGGTTGTTGGAAGAGGTCTTCCGGCATCTCCTGGGGCGGCTGTCGGACGTGCTGTATTTAATGCTGAGGATGCAGAAAAGATGGCAAAAGAAGGCGAGCGGTGTGTACTTGTCAGGATGGAGACATCTCCTGAGGATATAGGAGGTATGCATGCGGCACAGGGTATATTGACATCAAGGGGGGGCATGACATCACATGCGGCGGTGGTTGCCAGGGGGATGGGTAAGCCGTGTGTTGTCGGATGCAGTGATATTCAGGTGAAGGAAAAAGAGAAATACTTTAAGGTTAATGACGAGATTATAAAGGAAGGGGACTATATTACTATTAACGGGTCAACCGGTGATGTAATACCCGGAGAGGTTAGCCTGATAAAGCCCAAGCTGAGTGAGAGTTTTGCGACTATCATGAAATGGGTGGATAAGATACGTACGCTTAAAGTCCGTGCTAATGCTGATACGCCTTATGATGCACAGGTAGCAAGGGACTTCGGTGCAGAGGGGATAGGGCTTTGCAGGACAGAGCACATGTTCTTTGAACCTCACCGTATCAAGGCTGTGCGCGAGATGATATTATCCGATGATATAGAGGGAAGAAAAAAGGCGCTTGCAAAACTCCTCCCAATTCAGAAGGGGGACTTTACTGAGATATTCAGGGTTATGAAGGGCCTGCCGGTAACCATAAGATTACTTGACCCGCCTCTTCATGAGTTTCTTCCTCATACTGATGCAGAGATAGAAGAGCTTTCAAAGGATATGGGTGTTCCCGCTGACAGGCTTATGGCGAAGAACAAGACATTGTTTGAGTTTAATCCTATGCTCGGACACAGGGGGTGCAGGCTTGGAATTACCTATCCTGAGATATATGAGATGCAGGCAAGGGCTATATTTGAGGCGGCATGTGAACTTGAATGTGAAGGTGTAAAGGTTGTGCCTGAGGTTATGATACCTCTTGTCGGCTTCTTAAAAGAGCTTGTGATGTTAAAAGATATGGTTGACAGGGTTGCAGAAGAGGTAATGAAAGCCTATAAAGTTAAACTGAAATATCAGGTAGGTACTATGATTGAACTCCCGAGGGCTGCCCTTGTGGCGGATGAGATTGCAAAGACAGCAGAGTTCTTTTCATTCGGTACAAATGACCTGACTCAAACAACACTTGGTCTCAGCAGGGATGACGCAGGAAAGTTCCTGCCGTTCTATATTGAGAAAGGCATTTTCGATACAGACCCCTTTGTATCTATTGACCAGGAAGGGGTAGGTCAGCTTATAAAGATCGGTATAGAAAAGGGGCGTTCTTCAAGAACAAACATGAAGGTCGGGATATGCGGTGAACACGGCGGAGACCCCAGGTCCATAGACTTCTGCCACAGGGCAGGTATGGATTACGTAAGCTGTTCACCTTATCGGGTCCCTATTGCAAGATTTGCAGCAGCACAGGCGTTTCTGAGAAGCAAGAAGGCTGAAGGTAATTAGGCTGAAGGTAGAAGTAAGAAGCAAGAAGTGAAATTAAAATTCCCTCCCCTTCAAGGGGAGGGTTAGGGTGGGGATGGGGTCTTTTGGATTTACCCCGAACCCCCTCGACCCCTTGAACCCTTTCTAAAAAATACTATGACCCCTGATGAAAAATATATGCGGCTTGCCCTTAACCTTGCCAGAAAAGGGACAGGTATTACCAGCCCCAATCCAATGGTCGGGGCTGTCATTGTTAAGGATGGGTGGATTATAGGGAAGGGGTATCATAAGGGGCCCGGAAAGTTGCACGCCGAGGCTGAGGCATTACAGAATGTGTCTATTGACCCCAATGGTGCAACTTTATATGTAAATCTTGAACCCTGTTGTCACACAGACAAGAGGACACCTCCTTGTACAAAAGAAATAATTAAATCAAAAATCAGGCGTGTTGTAATCGGTATGAATGACCCTAATCCATTGGTAAATGGCCGTGGTGTAAGAGAACTTGCAGATGCCGGAATCGAGATTGAGAATGGTGTTTTGCAGAGAGATGCATCAATGCTGAATGAGATGTATTCTAAATTTATAACCACAAATATACCTTATGTAATAATGAAGGCCGCAACAAGTCTTGATGGCAAGATAGCCCTCGCTTCAGGTGAGTCAAGATGGATTACGGGAAAGGTTGCGAGGAGATACTCACACAGGTTAAGGGCTATGGTTGATGCGGTAATGGTCGGCATAGGGACTATCCTCACTGATGACCCTTCTCTTAATGTGAGACATATTGACAGCAAAGGTAAGCAGCCGTTAAGGATTATATTAGATTCAAAACTGCGGATACCGGTTACAGCAAAGGTCCTTCAGGTGAACTATCATGAAACAGGTGTTTCAAAAAGGAAAACGAAAATCCCCCCCTTGTTAAGGGGGGAAAGTTCCTCTGGTTCTCAATGGCCAACGGCAATCCCCCCCTTTGTTCAAGGGGGGGCATGGGGGGGTGATTCTCGGATGAACTCAGAACAGGCAACTATGGTGGTTACTACAAAAGCGGCTCCTTTGGACAAGATTGAGGCTCTGGAGAAGAATGGCATTAAGGTAATGATTGTTGAGGAGAGGGAAGATGGCGAAGTCGGCCTCAAATCCCTGATACCGATTCTCGGGAAATCCGGGATAACAAGCATACTGATAGAAGGCGGTTCCAGTGTTAATGCTTCGGCACTGCGTGAAGGTATTGTTGATAAAGTAGTAATGATGTATTCTCCAAGGATTATCGGCGGAAGTGATTCTGTAAATGTAGTCGGTGGTTCCTCACCTAAATCACTTGATGACTCGATCTTTTTTAAGAATATCAAAATAAGGAGACTGGGGGAGGATATTATGGTGATAGGATATAGGTGAGAGGTAAGAGGTAAGAATTTAGAAGTAAGATGTTAGAAGTTAGAAGTAAGAAGGAAAAGACAAGAGGCGGGAAGGAAGGTAAGCCGGCAAGGAGGGGGATTGAAAAGGGAGATTGTTATGGTGGTCATGTCAGTTATAATAACTTTCTTTATTTTTTCAGACCTTTCTTTTGCCGATCAGCTAAATTCCCCTTTAGAAAATAGGCGGGACAAGAATGTCCCGCCTATCCTCAATTTATTCATGGATAGGCGGGGTTTTCCAACCCCGCCGGGGGGGGCTCAGGTGAAAAATCACATTACATTGTAATCTATGCCTTTTCTGAAAACTTTGTATGGCAGGAGTTTAACGGGGGAAAATTACTTGAAGAAAATGGGTTTATATATGGGATTGGTTTTGATGCTAAGTTAGTTTATCCATCACAAGAAACCTTAAATACCGGATGGGAATTATTACTTGGAAAGATAAACTATGACGGGTCCACAATCGAGACAAGGGAGAAGGCAGTCAGCATAACTGATTATTTAGGAATGAGGGTTGAGGCAGACAAAGGATTTTATAAAAGACTTGGTAATGATATATTAATTGAACCTTATTTCGGCGGAGGTTATCGCTGGTGGTTGAGAAAAATTAATGATGGACAGACAACAGCAGGGACACCTGTAGTAGGGTATACAGAACTGTGGCAGACGCTTTATTTACGCACCGGTGTTCGCGGAGAAATAAATAGAGGAAATAGTATTAAACCATTCGGCAGTCTCGGTCTGAATATCCCGGTTTTTACAACCAATAGTGTTCATCTTAGTCAGATAGATTCAACATTACCTGATGTAACACTGAATCCACGTGGTCAGTTATCGTTTAATGCGGAGGCCGGGATTGCAAAAGGAAGGCTTCAACTCTTACTTTTTTATGAACAGATGAGATACGCAAAGTCTGCTGAGGTATCAAGGGTTTTTCAGCCGGAGTCAAAGGCGGATATTTTTGGGATACGGGTAGGGGCAGAGCTGTAAAAGACAGTGAATAGTGAATAGTAAGAAGACATAAGAAGCGAGAAGATAGAAGAAAGAGATTAGAAATTCCCTACCCCATGTAAGCAAAGGATGCTATGGGGTAGGGGGATGATGAGCTAAATTTCTATTCCCTCCCCCTTGACGGGGGAGGGGTAGGGTGGGGGTGTGCTATGGGGATTTTCAGGGATAGGAAAAGATAAGATGTTTACCGGAATCACAGAAGAGCTTGGAACAATAAAGGCTATCAGGTCACAATCAGGCGGCATACGTCTGTCAGTAGAAGCTAAGGTTGTTATGGAAGGCATGAAGACCGGAGACAGCATCGCTGTAAACGGTGCATGTCTGACGGTTACAGAGTTTAACAGCTCTGTATTTTCAGCAGATGTCTCAAGGGAGACAGTAGATAAGACTGGAATTGGTAAATTAAGGGTCGGTGATAGGGTCAATCTCGAACGCCCCATGAGGCTTTCAGACCGCCTTGGCGGACACCTTGTTTCAGGCCATGTGGACGGTGTTGGTGTAATCAGGGGGATAATTAATAAAAGTGATGCATCAATCTTTACCATTGAAGCCCCTAAGGATGTATCGAAATATCTAATCTATAAAGGTTCAGTTGCAATTGACGGCATAAGCCTTACAGTAAATGAGGTTCAGGGAATAAGGTTCTCCGTAACTGTTATCCCCCATACAGCCGAAATAACAACACTCGGTCTCAAAAAGATCGGTGACACGGTAAACCTTGAGGCAGACATGATTGGGAAGTATGTGGAGAGGTTTACTAAAGGAAGTTAATCATCAGAACTCATATCTCAATGTAGCAAACAGGTTGTCGTTTAATGACTGAAAAGGGGACTGATTTATTTATTGGAATGGATTGTTGACATAAGAGATAGCTTTAGTAAAATGCCGCTGTGCGACGGGACAAAAAATAAATCTGTCCCCTTTTTACATTTGACCTGCCAAGGCTAATTGATTAGAATACCACATGCTTGAAAATGAAGCAGATACTTGCCGAAGGTATGTCCTACCAAAACTCTACGCATCCGGATGGAGTGATGACCATATTAGCGAACAAAAGACTTTTACTGACGGAAGAATAGTGGTTGTTGGTGACAAATGTTTCCGTAAGAAGCCAAAGCGGGCTGACTACATATTGAGATATAAACGGGATATGATGATTGCTGTTGTAGAGGCAAAGGCATCATATAAAAAACCTGCTGACGGCTTGCAACAGGCAAAAGAATATGCAGAAATACTAGGGTTAAAGTTTGCTTATTCGACGAATGGACATGGCATAATAGAACATGATTATCAAACAGGAAAAGAAAGGGAAATTGAGACATTTCCATCTCCGGATGATCTATGGAATAGAATAAGATATGCAGAGAATATTACAGATGACAGCTTTTCAAACTTGATAACCGCTCCCTGTTATCACCTTTCAGGTAAAACACCCCGTTATTATCAGGAGATTGCAATAAACCGTACAATTCAGGCTGTCTTAAATAGTAAAAAACGTGTTTTGCTAAACATGGCAACAGGTACAGGCAAGACAGTTGTCGTGTTTCAGATAATATGGAAATTATGGAATAACCGCTGGAACAAGGCAGGTGAGTATAGAAGACCAAAAGTGCTTTACCTTGCCGATAGAAATATTCTGATTGATGACCCAAAAGATAAGATATTTACCCCATTTGGTGATGCACGGTGGAAGATAGAAGGAGAGGCAATAAAGAGTCGTGAGATCTATTTTTCCATTTATCAGGCTATTGCCAAAGACGAGAGGCGGCCGGGCCTTTACCGTGAATACCCGAGAGATTTTTTTGATCTTATTGTAGTGGATGAATGCCACCGTGGAAGTGCGAGGGATGAGAGCAACTGGTGACTATGAAACCATAATATCAATTAAAGCAAGGACGGAGGCTATAGCAAAACATCTTACAGATTACTTAAAGAAAGCTAACAGATTTGATAAGACCATAGTATTTTGCGTTGATCAGGAACATGCAGAGGATATGAGGAAGGCATTAAATAATCTCAACTCAGATCTTGTAAAAGAATATCCTGATTATATATGCCGTGTGGTATCTGAGGAGGGTGATATTGGAATGGGGCATCTCAGCCGCTTCCAGGAATTGGAGACAAAGACACCTGCCATCTTAACAACCTCAAAGCTATTGTCAACAGGTGTAGATATGCAGACCTGCAAGAACGTAGTTATTGTAAAGGTCATAAATTCGATGACAGATTTCAAACAGATTATTGGGCGAGGTACAAGGGTTCGGGATGACTATGGAAAACTATATTTTACAATTATAGATTACACGGGGAGCGCCACAAAACTCTTTGCAGACCCCGAATTTGACGGTGAGCCTGCCTTGATTACTGAAGAGGAGATGAACCGGATTGGTGAAGTTGTAGGCGAACCGGTAAGTATATTACCGGATGATATAAGGAAAGAGTACGATGCTATAGAAGATACTCCTGTTGATAAATCCATTAGTGAGGAGAATGATACTAAAAAGCTGTCGCGAAAATACTATGTTGATAATGTTGTTGTCGAGATAATTGCAGATATTGTCTATGAGCTTGGCACGGACGGAAAAAAACTAAGGATTGTAAAACTGACAGATTATACGGGTGAGAAGGTAAAAGAGATCTTCACTTCTGCCGCAGAACTACGGTCAAAATGGGGTATTGAAGAAGAAAGGTCAGCAATCATTAATGCATTGGAACAGAAGGGTATTTCCTTGGAAGAGTTAATAAAGGTTTCCGGTGACCCGAATGTTGACCCATTTGACCTCCTGTGCAATCTTGCCTTTAACTCACCTAAAAGGAGCAGGAGGGAACGTGTAGAACGCCTCAGGAAAGAGGAGAATCAGTTTCTGGAAAGGTATGATACTGATGCAAGGCAGATTCTCAACGAACTCCTTGAGAAATATATTGAACATGGCACCCCACAGTTTAAGATACCGGACATCTTGAAAATTGACCCTATATCAAAGCATGGGAATGTCATGGAGATAGCAAACAAGTTTGGTGGAGTTGAGAGATTAAGAGAGGCAGTAACTAAGATACAGAATCTTTTATATGCTGCATAATGGAGGGTATTAGTGACCACTGCACAACAATTAAGTTCAATAATAAAATCGTGCCGTGACATCATGAGAAAGGATAAGGGGTTGAATGGTGACCTTGACCGCCTTCCAATGCTGACATGGGTTATGTTTTTGAAATTTCTTGATGATATGGAACTGCTCCATGAAACAGAGGCCTCACTTGCGGGACGGAGATATAAGCCCATTATTGAACGTCCATATCGCTGGCGTGATTGGGCAGCAAAAGAAGACGGAATTACTGGTGATGACCTCATAGACTTCATTAACAATGATGAAGCTATCGGTACTGATGGTAAAAGAGGCCTGGGCCTTTTTGCTTATCTCCGCTTACTTCAGGGGACAAACGGAAACGATAGACGGGATGTGATAGCAACAGTCTTTAAAGGCCTCAATAACAGGATGTTAAATGGCTACCTGCTTAGGGACATATTAAATAAGGTAAATGGGATTCACTTCACATCTTCAGATGAAATTCACACTATAGGCTATCTATACGAATCCATGCTTAAGGAGATGCGGGATACTGCAGGAGATTCCGGAGAGTTTTATACACCAAGGGCGGTTGTAAAGTTTATGGTAAAGGTGATTGATCCAAACCTGGGTGAGACTGTGCTTGACCCTGCCAGCGGTACAGGCGGTTTCCTTGTTGAGACGTATGAACATCTTAAGGCCCAATGTAAGAGAACAGAAGACTTCAACAAACTTCAGGAAGAATCTATTTATGGCATTGAGGCAAAATCGCTCCCATACCTACTTTGTCAGATGAATCTTATGCTGCATGGCCTTGAATATCCCCGGATAGATTCAGGTAATGCCCTGTGTTTTCCACTCAATGAGATAGGGGATAAGGACAGGGTTGATATTGTATTAACCAATCCTCCATTTGGAGGTGAGGAAGAGAAGGGGATACAAAATAATTTTCCAGAAGATAAAAAGACATCTGAAACAGCCTTGCTGTTTTTACAACTGATTATGAGAAAATTAAGAAGACCTGTCGCCGGTAATAAACCAGGACGATGTGGAATAATTGTACCAAACGGAACGCTGTTCGGAGACGGCGTGTGTGCAAGGATAAAAGAGGAACTACTTAAAGAGTTTCATCTTCATACAATTGTCCGCCTTCCCAATGGAGTCTTTGCCCCGTACACAGGCATACCAACAAACCTTTTATTTTTTGACAGGGGCGGGCCAACAAAAGAGATCTGGTATTATGAGCAGCCTTTACCTGATGGACGCAAAAACTACACAAAGACAAAGCCTATACAGTTTGATGAGTTTGGAGACTGCCTCAACTGGTGGAATAACAGAAAAGAGAGTAACCAGGCATGGAAGGTAAAAGTTGAAGATGTTATATCAAACAATTACAATCTGGATATTAAAAATCCTAATTCTAAAGATGACTTTGAACACCTGCCGCCTGAAAGACTGGTGGACGATATAGTTAAGAAGGAACAGAGGATTCTGGAGATAATGGCAGATATACGGCAAGTACTTGGAAATCAGGCTAATTCATAATTATCTCTTGACTTTTGCATTTTTTATGCAATAATGCCTTAAAGATTTCTTTAATTGAGGAATTAAAATGCTTATTGAATTCAAGGTAACAAATTTCCGTTCTATTAGAGAAAATCAAACCCTCAGCTTAGTTGCAGGAACAGGGGCGGAACTGCAAGACCAAAATGCCTTTTCTTCGGGTTTATCAGCATTGCCATACCTACTTAGGTCTGCTGTAATTTATGGCCCTAATGCAGCAGGCAAGAGCAATCTTATGCGCGCAATGTACTTTATGCAGAACTTTGTTTTGACTTCACAAGCTTTGCAGGAAGGAGAAAAAATTAATGTAACTACCTTTCTGCTTAATAGTAAGAACCGCATGGAATCCAGTGAGTTTGAAGTGATTTTCAATCAGGACGATGTGCGCTATCAATATGGTTTTGCAGTCAATAATGTCAGAGTTACACATGAATGGCTTATTGCTTTCCCTGAGGGAAGGCCCCAGCACTGGTTTGAACGAACTTTTAGTTCACAGAAAAACAGTGACAACTGGAGCTTTGGCAGCAAGTTTGAGGGTACCGGCCGGTTACGCAATATTTGGCAGAAGTCAACCCGCCAAAATGGCCTGTTTCTTTCTACAGCTATTCAGCTTAATAACGAACAGCTCAAACCGGTATTCAACTGGTTTCAGCAGAAGCTTGCTGTTATTATGCCTGGTTTAGGGATTAATCTGCAATTTTCAATAGATCAGTGTACATCAGAGGAAGGCAAAAGACGAATGATGGAGTTCATGAATGCTGCGGATTTGAGCATTCATGATATAGAGCTTCAAACACAAAAGGTAAAAAAAGTATCAGTAAAATTTGATGTTATTAAATCTGCATCCTCACAATCTGTTGCAGAGTCTGAGGTTACTACTGTAAATTTTCTTCATAGAATCCATGATACACATGAGCTTATACCAATTCAATTACCTGAAGAATCTGATGGTACTCAGAAACTTTTTGCATTTGCCGGGCCATGGCTGGATGTGTTGGCTAAAGGCCACATCCTGTTTGTTGATGAGTTGGATACGAGCCTTCATCCACTTATGGTGAGGTTTCTCATCAATCTTGTTCATAATCCAGAAATCAATAAAAATAATGCCCAACTGATCTTCACAACACATGATACTTCTATTCTCGACACAGATATTTTCCGTCGGGATCAAGTCTGGTTTGTGGAAAAGGACAGGGAAAGTGCTACTACACTTTATCCTCTAAGTGATTTCAGCCCACGTAAAAAGGAAGCACTTGAAAAGGGATACCTTATGGGCCGGTACGGCGCCCTTCCGTTCATCGGAGAATTTAAGTTTTAATGGGAACGGATGATCTTTTCCATAAGCGAAAGGCCCGAAAACTAGAATCTTTACGCCGAGAGGCAGCAAAACGTGCGCCTTATGACGTTGTCCTGATTGTATGTGAAGGGGCAAAGACCGAACCCTACTATTTTTCAGGTCTTCGTGAATATCTGCGGTTAAGTAATGCGAATATTATAATCGCTGACAATACAAAGGGGTCTGATCCGCTTAGCGTTGTTAATTGTGCTCTTAAAGAATTCAATAAATATCCACACTATGATCGTGTCTACTGTGTATTTGACAGGGACAAGCACACCACGTACGCTGCCGCACTCGATAAAATCAGGTCTACTCCTCTTAAAAACGATGCAGTTCTTAATGCTATAACCTCTGTCCCCTGCTTTGAAATATGGTTACTTATTCACTACGTTTACACAACCCGTTCTTTCAGTACAGCGGGGGGTGCCTCCAATTGTGAGTTGGTAGTATCGGAAGTAAAGCGGCATATCCCTGGCTATCAAAAGGGTAGTAGAAGTATCTGTGCAAAGCTCAGTGACAAAGTGGGTTCTGCTATTATAAATGCAAAGAAATTGGAATCATTTCATAAAAATAATGGCACAGATAATCCGTCAACAAATGTGCATGAACTGGTAGAATATCTCCAGAATTTAAAAAGAAATATTTTTGAGGCTAAGTTATGAGTAAGCCGTGGCCGATGGTGCCGCTGGGAGAGGTTGCTCTACCTGTTGAACGCCCGGAAGTGCTTATTGCAGGCATTGAATATCGTCAAATAGGTGTGAAGCTATGGGGCGAAGGTGCCTATGAGCGTGAAGCAATTGACGGAGGCCAAACAAAATATAAGACACTTTCCAAAGTAGAGGCAGATGATATTATTGTTAACAAGATATGGGCAAGGAGCGGCAGTATTGCGGTTGTCTCTGAGCAACTTTCCGGTTGCTATGGTTCAGGTGAGTTTCCCACGTTTGCGCCGCTTAGAGATAAACTGGAGCCTCGATGGATCCACTGGTTGAGCAAAAGAAAGGACTTTTGGGAAAGGTGTGATGAAAAATCTCGTGGGACCAGTGGAAAGAACCGAATTCGTCCAGAACGGTTCTTAGAGATAAAAATTCCCCTTCCCCCTCTCTCCGAACAAAAGTACATTGTGGCACGGATTGAGGAGCTGGCCGCAAAGATTGAAGAGGCGAAAGGGCTGAGACAAAAGGCGGTTGAGGAGGCGGAGGC
>JACRGV010000065.1 GCA_016212215.1 Nitrospirota bacterium | reverse complement strand
GAACAGATAATTTCTTTAAAAAGACTTTTAGAAAGCAAAGAAGCCCTTGACCTCTATCCCTATCTTAAGGAAGGCCAGGGGGTCAGGATAAAAAATGGTCCACTTGCTGGTGTGGAAGGAATCCTCGTTGAGAAGTTAGGACAGCATATGCTCGTGCTTTCTGTGGATATTTTACGCCAGGGAGTAGCCGTAAAGATAGAAGCATCAAATGTTGAAACAGTTTAAAGTTAGAAGTTGAAAGTTAAAAGTTGAAACTCATAACTCTTAACTCATAACTCTAAACTCAATTGAGCCCTTGTAGGTTACCTACAATGTAACTGAAAGGGCGGAGCAGTGCAAAAACATGAAAATCTTAGTGGAAAAGATGAAGGCAGAGGTTCGATGAAGGCGATAATCCTCGCAGGCGGCAGCGGCACAAGGCTTTGGCCCCTGTCAAGAAAGAATTACCCGAAACAGTTTCTGAAGCTGAACAGCGGGCATTCTCTTTTACAGCAGACAATCATTAGACTTCTGCGGGCGGTGCCTGCTGAAGATATTATTCTGATGACGAACAGTGATTACAAATTCCACGTTCTATCAGACTTAAATTCTTTGTCTTTACCTTTGCCTATACATAATATTATCCTTGAGCCTGTTTCCAGAAATACAGCCCCTGCAATAGCACTTGGGATTAAATACTGCCTGGATAAATTAGACTGCAACGAAGAAGATGTAGTTTTCATCTCCCCTTCTGACCACATAATCAAGCCTGTTGATAAATTCATTAGATATTTAAAACAGGCGGAGGAGATCGCAAAGAAAGGTTATATAGTTACCTTCGGGATAAGACCCGACCGACCTGAGACGGGATACGGATACATTAAAGTGAGAAGTGAGAAGTCAGAAGTCAGAAGTCAGAAGTTTTTAGAAGTAGAGAGATTTGTAGAAAAGCCTGATGTTAAGACAGCTGCAAGATATGTAAGCAGAGGTAATTATTACTGGAACTCAGGGATGTTTGCATTCAGCATAGGCACGATGATAAAAGAATTCAAAAGATATGTTCCCGAAATAACTAAAATTGCATCTATGAATTTTAATGAGATGGCTGCAAGCTTCAATCAGATGCCTGAGATATCCATAGATTATGCTGTAATGGAAAAATCAGATAAAGTTGTGACACTGCCGCTTGATTTGTACTGGAACGACATAGGCTCATGGGATTCATTGTATGATATTTTTGATAAGGATAAGATGGGGAATATTAAGAAAGGCGACATTGTCGCGATAGATACCCAAAAGACAATGATACTTGGCAATAAGAGGCATATATCAACCATAGGAATAGAAGATTGTCTTGTAGTTGAGACAGAAGATGCCATACTTATTGCAAAAAGGGGAGAGGCGCAGAAAGTAAGGGATGTCGTAAATAAACTTAAAAAGGACAACAGGAAAGAGGCAGATGAACATGTCATGACATATAGACCCTGGGGAAGTTACACAGTGCTTGAAGTGGGACCCAGCTACAAGATAAAAAGACTAACGGTAAACCCTCGGGAGAGACTGAGCCTTCAGATGCATCACCGCAGGTCAGAGCACTGGGTGGTTGTAAAAGGAACCGCAAAAGTGACAATAGGTGACAGGGAGCTATTAATCCGTGAAAACGAATCTGCATATGTTCCGAAGTCAACGCTCCACAGACTTGAAAACCCTGGCAATGACCTTCTTGAAATAATTGAGGTTCAGAACGGAGATTATGTTGGAGAGGATGACATAGCGAGGTTTGATGACAAGTATGGAAGACAGGTTAAAAAAACAATATTTAAGGAGAAAAAATTGTGAAAAGGGCTTTTATTACAGGGATAACAGGGCAGGATGGTTCTTATCTGACTGAACTGCTTTTGTCAAAGGGCTATGAGGTTCACGGACTCATCCGCAGGGCAAGCACATTCAATACAGGGAGGATAGACCATATTTATACAGACCCGCATATCCCCGGGACAAATCTCTTCCTCCACTATGGAGACCTTTCTGATGCAGGCCAGCTTACAAATATTATCTATAATATCAAGCCTGATGAAGTTTATCATCTTGGAGCGCAGAGCCATGTAAGGGTGAGCTTTGATATGCCTGAATATACGGGGGATATAACAGCATTGGGCACAACAAGAATCCTTGAGGCAATAAGAAAAAGCGGGATAAAGGCAAAGTTTTATCAGGCGTCCTCTTCGGAGATGTTCGGCGCTACCCCTCCTCCACAGAATGAGAGCGCACCTTTTTATCCGCGGAGCCCTTATGCAGCAGCCAAGGTCTATGCCTACTGGATAACTGTCAATTACAGGGAAGGATACAATCTTTTTGCATGCAACGGCATACTTTTTAATCACGAATCCCCGAGAAGGGGTGAGACATTTGTAACAAGAAAGATTACGAGGGCAGTTGCAAATATTATTGCAGGGAAACAAAAAAGGCTCTATCTCGGCAATCTTGAATCAAAAAGAGACTGGGGGTTCGCTCCTGAATATGTGGTATGTCAGTGGCTGATGCTTCAGCAGGAAACGCCTGATGACTATGTGATCGGCACAGGGGAAAGCCATACAGTGAAAGAATTTCTGGAACAGGCATTCGGTTATGCCGGGGTTGATATTGAATGGAAAGGAAAAGGGGCAAATGAGAAAGGTATTGTACGTTCACTGTCAGGGGTATCAACCCTGAACACCGGAGATGTTATTATTGAGATTGACCCGCGTTATTTTCGTCCGACAGAGGTTAATTTTTTGCTTGCAGATGCCTCCAGGGCAAAGAAGAAACTTGGCTGGGAGCCGAAGGTTACTTTCAAGGAACTTGTCAGGATAATGGTTGATGCTGATATGGAAATGGTTGGTCTTGTCCCCAAGGGCGACGGGGAGAAGATATTGCAGCAAAAAGGAATAAACTG
>JACRGV010000064.1 GCA_016212215.1 Nitrospirota bacterium | reverse complement strand
CGGCCATCTTTGTGTGCTCCTCAATCGCAACCCCTCAGCGTAGATTCAACTACGCCTTCGGGTTTGCTCAATCGGTCGCACTCAAACCTGACCGAAATCTGAGCGCCTAAATGCACAAGTTATTTCATGACAGACCCTTAACTGCTTTCTCAGAATATTTTATTTCCATTTTAACCTCTCCCCTCCACAATCGCTATCTCCTCCGGTGTGAGGTCGTAGAGTTTATAGACCATCTCGTCAATCTGTTGCTCAAGGGCGGAGGTGTCGGCTTCTTTATTACCCCCTTTGGCAAAGAGATAACAATCCTCCTTCCCCCTTATCAAAGGGGGAATAAAAGGGGGTTGTTGCTTGGCAGCAAGGATTTGATCAACAAGGGTGATGAAGGGCTGCTGTGAAGACAAATCAATTTTCTTGATCGGCAGTTTCCCCAAATAATACTTATCAAAATGCATTGTTCTTACTGCTCTGTTGTAAACAAACCAATAATAAAACCACGAAGCAAATTGCGAATTTAACAAAGCAAGGATGTACTCATAAGCAAATTGCTCAGTGGTCAAAACAGTATTCATAACAGTATCCAGTGACAGCGTACCTTCTGTGTCTAGTGATGACATTATGATTATATGGTCATAGGGATTAAGAACATGAGCTACAATGTTTTGAGAAACAATTTTCCTCTGCGTTATTTCTTTGACTTTTTTTGATTGCAGAATATCAGGCAATAAAGAAACCCTGTCTACCTCTCCATATATACGGTACTTGCCAATATTCTTTCCACGAAGTATAGGATCCCCTTTTTGAGATATCTTGCTTTGCAAAGGTAGACCTCTGGATGTGATAGATATTGAAGACAACAAGACGCTTGATTGAGCACTTTTTCGTAATATATGCAAACGCTCAGACGTTATATAAACAGGCAATATATCAAGTTCTTTTATTATGTCACTGTTTGAAATACCGGTTACATTTATAGCATTGCCCCAACTTTCACCACAACTAAAAAAGTAATTATTGCTTTTTTTATTGATGAAAGAAATGATGATGGCTTCTAAGAGAACATTCTCAAAAGCTTTGCTGGCATCAATTACAATATGCAGCGTATTGGTTGAGGATATGAGCTGTCTTGTCTTATTCCATCCTTCTGAAAAAGATAAAGATTTGGGTACGATATATGTAACAACTGCATTCTTCTTAATTAATCTTGAAGCTACCTCTATAAAAAACGAAGCTGAATTTTTTTGTCTGTCATAATAGGAGTACAATTTAACAAGTTGCTTAATGGTCTCATTGTCAATATATGCCCCATACGGTGGGTTTCCTATTACTATGTCAAAGCCCCCCTTACCCCTGCCCTCTCCCGCAAGGGGAGAGGGAATTGTTAGAGGTGCCCCTTTTACAAAGTGGGAAGGTGAAGGGATGCCGAACATCCACTCTGAGCTAAAAAACGGCGCTGCTTCAGAGTCGTCAAAGGGGTTCCATTTATTGATCTTATTGGCAAACTCTAAATCTATGAACCCATGAGTTATAAGCTCCATGGACATCTTGAATAAGGCATCTTTAATGGTATTGAACTCTTTTTTAAGTTTGTCTTTTTCACTCGAAAATCCTCGTACCTCACCCCCGCCCTTACCCACCCCCGTCAAGGGGGAGGGGATAAAAACTTTACTCCCCTTTACTAAAGGGGGGATGGGAGGATTGTTTTCTTTTTCATTGGCAACTGTATAAAAATATTTCTGCCGGACGAGGCGCAATTCATTTAGTTTGTTAATAAAATTGGTCAGAAATAATCTGCCGATTGCTCCTGTCTCAACCTTATGGATAAACTCATCATATCCAAGATCTATCAGTGAATTTGCAGTAACGAATTTAAAGTCAAGATTCGGGAGCGGCTTGATCTCCTTTGTGTCTTCGTCAACTATCAAAGACAGCCAGCACCTCAGGCGGCTTAACTCTGTTGCCATAGGTTGAATATCAACGCCATAGATAGAGTTCTCAATCGTTTTCAGCTTTATATCATAGAGTTTATTATCCCCTACATCAGAAGACAATTGCTGTTTTAATGCAACGAGTTTTTGTAGCATGCTTATTGGAAATGCCCCTGAGCCGCAGGCAGGGTCAAGGACTTTTACAGTGTTCAGCTTTTCAAGAAGTTCTTTGCTGTGAGGTTTCAGTGCGTCAGGGAGTTCGGCAGTGTGAACGAAGTCCTCGACGGCATTATTAAATTCCCCCTCACCCTTGCCCTCTCCCGCAAGGGGAGAGGGGATAATTTTGATGTTCTCTGAATTATCCTTTAAATACGCGATCAGGCTTTCTTCCACCATGAAGTCCACAATCTCTCTCGGTGTATAATAAGAGCCTGTTGCCTTCCGAGCTGATTCTCCTGTTTCAGGGTTTTGTTCGGCCAATAGGTTCTCAAATATCCTACCCAGCATCTCCGGATCAATGGCTATTTCAGCGCTTGCCGCTGTATTTTCATCTACAGTAAAGTTGTATTTTTCAAGGGTGTTGCTGAAGAATCCATCAAACCAGTCATTTGGAATATACAATGACCAATTGTCTTTACAGTCTTGTCTCTGAGGCTCAAACAAACCGCCGTTCAGGAACGGATAATCCTTGATTAAATCCGGGAGTTCTTTTCTTCTCTCATTACGAGGTGTATTAAGTACATCAAAAAACAGTGGTTCAAGGAGACTGTGGTAATAGTTGGGTGTTGACTGCACTGCTTTTGAGGATAAGACGTCCTCAGAAATGATGTCCTTCCGCTTTAAAAACCAGCAGAAGATGATTCTGCCAATAAGTCGTATAGCAAACTGAACCCTCTCTTTTTCATCCGTTAGTACGCCTTTACATTTGGGCAGTTCTTCTTTGGTCAGTGCATCAAACACCCCTTTAATCTCTGCATAGAACCTCTTGTTGACAATGGAAATATCAAAGGCTTCCCAGACAGCCTTATAGAGGCCGGACGGCTCTTTAAAATCCCCCCCCCTGTCTCCCCCCCTTATCAAGGGGGGGGGTGAAGGGGGTGTGAATCTCCTTTCAATCTCGCCGAGGATATAATCATACGTCTTGAACCAATGTCCTGCCTCTAAGGTGAGAGTCTTTAACCGTATTTTTTTAACCTCTTTGCCTGATATGACAATTTTCAGGGCATCGGCATTATTGTTTCCGAAAAACCAGATAATGTACCTGTCAGCGGCGGCTCCGCCGACAAACTTTCTGCTTATTCTTTCAATAATGGTCCTGGAAAGTTTTTCGTCTTTGAGCTGTATATAGAAAAAAAGGAGTTGTGAAAGTTCACCTCTCATCACACAAACGGGTCTTATTTCTTTCTGGTTTGCAAGAGTAGGGTGGTCTGAGATCAACCGTAATATCTCTCCGCCGAACAGGCTATGCTGTTCAGCATAAGGGAGGACACTCTCCCACTTGACCGGCTGTTGCACTGCAAAGCGATCAATCAAGGCTGTGCATAGTTCCTTATACGGTAACTTATTTGCGCTGCTTACGATTTCTTTAATATTCATTCTTTTCCTGCCTCAAGTGCATGATAGCCAAACCACAGAACAGGCTCAGGTGCTTCCTGTGGTGCTTCATTTTTAATCATATTAGCACTCAGGATTGCAAGGGTATCCAGCAAATCAATAGAGACTTGATTATCATATTTCCTGAGATATGACCGTATTCTATTATCTACAGACAAATTTCTTGAGGTCAGCAGGCTCTTTATCCTGTTAACATTATCTGTTGAATAACGGTCAATGTTTCCCTGTAATAGTCTGAGCAGTTCATCTTTGTATCGAGCCAGTGATGTGGCGCCCCCTGATTGTTTAACACCTGTAAATGATTCAAGATCAATATCTTCTATTGTAGTCTGGTATGCCCTATCCGATTCAAAAATCTCCATTGCTTTCTTTTCCAATGCAAGTTTATCTTCAAACGACAATCTTTCAATTCTACGCTCCGTGTCAAAACTCCTGATCTGCCGTAATGCCATCAGTTGATTGGATTCCTTTGCAACTTTATTCCCGTCAGTCCTGATGAAATCAAATTCCCCTTTCCCCACATTAAACGCAATCATCTTGTCATCACCCTTTAAGGCAGGGATTCCACAGTATTTGTTGAAGTTAAGATTTCTGATGTTTTCCTTTTCTTCGTCAGATGCCTTTCTCATAAACTCCCTGAGGTCGTTTTCAAATGCCTCGTCAAAGGCAAGGTCGTTTTCACGTTCCAACTCTTCCATTGCCTGATCCTGTCTTTCCCTGCTGCCGGAATAGATACTGTCAATCAGGCCGAATTGTTTTTCAGTTATCTGCTCTCCCAGTACACTGCTGTCAATCCCTACACTATATCCGATAACCTTGATCTTCTCCTGCAATTTCTTCATGAGCTGCAGAAACTTATCAAGCTGGGCCTCAGGACGGAAGTTATATATAAATATCTCTTTGAAGGTTGACCCGAGGCGGTTGATCCTTCCATTCCTCTGTATCATTTTTACCGGGTTCCAGTGAAGGTCATAATTAATAATTATCCCGCAGTCCTGTAAGTTCTGCCCTTCGCTTAAGACATCGGTGCTGCATAGTATCTGCAACTCAGGTTCTCCATTAATAAGTCCATTTACCGGCTCATGTCGCTGGGCCTTTGGAGAAAACCGCTGGACTATTGCCTGCTTGTTTTTGCTTGTCTTGCTTTTCAAAAATTCAATTTTGTCTTCGGCAATATCTATTTCTGAAAGGAAGGCTTTATCCAATTCCTGTTTCAGATAATCAATGGTGGTTGCGAAGTATGAAAAAATAAGCACCTTGTTGCCTTTCAAAGTCTTCAAACGTTCTTTCAACCTATTGAGTTTTGTGTCTGTCTTAATATCCCCCAAAACACTCTTAATCAGGGTGAGGATCTCTTTATCCTGCTGAATAAATTTATTGACATCGTCAATCTTGTAATCGTCATGATTTATTTCTATGTATGGATTCTGGACACGATAGGCATTGTCGTGCCTTTTCTTTTCCTGTTCTCTTTCGTTAAACTTATCTATCTCATCAAATATTAAATCAAGCACATCCTCATCGGGTTCGTCCTGATGCCTCGCCATCGCCTTCTGTATTATCACCGGTTTTACGATCTTATTATGCCCGAAAAATAACTGCTCAAAATTGGATAGATAAGACTCATACTTATCTATCCTCTTTTTGAATGTGTAAACAGATGAGTCAAAGGACTTGAACATGCTTACTTTCATAACGCCAGTAAGGCTCTTCCTCGCATTTGCCTGTATTTCCTCTTCTTCTGTCTTTACGCGCTTCTCAGTCAGATAACTATATGGAATCAATCTCAAGCCCTTAATTGCCATGTCAATGAAATGGAAGATGGACTCAAACTCCGTCTGGTATACCTTTTTCCTTTTATCAGTATCCTTATATTTGAAGAATTCCATAATGCCCTGTTTTTCTTCCCTCTCTTCATCACTTTCAGACAGCTCACTGGTAAAAAAGTCGTAGAGGGGCTTGTTTGAGTTTTCAATAGCCCTCAACCTTTCACTAATGGCCTTCCTCACGTCTTTGCTATCCAATTCATATAAGACATTCTCAAGCCTTTCCTCGGGGAAAATAATCGGCTCACCATTAAGCAGTGCATCAGGGAAGTCTTTTTTTACCTGATGTTTTGTCCTCTTTACCATAATCTTATTGAGGATAGGGTAAAGGCATGCAAATATTTCCTCAGAGTCCCTGAGTTTGAATTCCCGCTGAGTGGAACCAAAAAGGGATAATAGGTTCGGTATACCGAAATGGGCAAAGAATTTCTCATTTCCACCCTTTGCAAGAAGTATCTGATTTGCAAGGTCCTTTATGCCGTTATTGACAGGCGTTGCAGAGAGCATGAGAACTTTAGGCAGTGAGCTGCAATAGTCTTTATCAGTGATGAGTTGAAGCAGGTTTTGAAACGACTTGCTCCCCTGCGTTTTTAGGTTGTGGCTCTCATCTATTACAAGCAGATCAACAGCATTATCACTTTTTGAATTGTGTTTCCTTTGCAGGAGGTCTCTTTTTATATCCATGAAACTATCATCCAGAGAAAACTCCGTAATTGAATAAACAGGACCATTGACTGTTATCTCCTTGAGGTGATTAATCCAATCTTCCCTTAGAGATGCAGGACAGACTACTACTACGTTCTTTCTCATATAATAGCCGAACTCCTCAATAACTTTGCGTGCAATAAATGACTTGCCCAACCCTACACTGTCACCTACAAGACACATGCCTATTTTATCGTTCGTCAGTTTTGACATAACCTTCCTATGGCTTTCTTCCTGAAAAAGAGTCAGATTGACCCTGCTCTCAAATCTTGGGTCTGCTTTGAGCTTTTCTTCTATCTCTATATCTTCTCCATAAATCTCATAAAGAATCCTGATATACATCTCATACGGGGAGTATGTCAGGTCACCAAATTTGCTCAGTCCAAGAATTTCCATTTTGAACTGCCGGTTCCAATCAACATTCATTTCATCATGCCAGAGTTTATCAAACCAGCTTCGGTGACTCGGATCCTGTGTGTCCCCCTTAGGGACGTAATTTACTATTCTGTGGTCAGATTCAACGTCGTTCAACTCTGTATTGCCAAGCAAACCGCTTCGGGTAAAATTGGAGCTGCCAATGATGCCGATTGCATTTTCTTTTTCAGAGCCGACTATGTAACATTTGGCATGAAGAAAACTCCTTTTATAAAGTTTCACCTTTATCCTTCCTGAGTCCAGATGGGCAGATAAAAATCTTGCTGCATGTTGATATTCAGGCTTGAATGGAAGGTCTTTAAGGTCTTCTTTAATGTATTTCTCAGGAAATGAAGTATCTAACTGGTTGACCCTGACCTTTGGTTCCTCTCCTATAAGGAATCTGATCTCTGATAACATATTTGTACCGAGGAATACCTCAATTGCCAGCAATAGTTCCAATACTCCAGGCAAATCCCAGTAACCGGTGGCTACGGAGAATTCAGTGTATTTATTAGAGGTAAGCAGTTCTGTCAGATAAGTCTTGAGTTGAAACTGTAAGATTGAATTATCAAGAATTTTTGGGTTATTCATTTATTGGATTAACAAAATTAGAGTTACTTTTCTGAGGTTAAAGTAGCAGGATGAGATTTTTCTGTCAATGAGATTTTGCTATGATGATTTTGCTACGCAATCAGCATTATGGTCTCATATTATCATTTTGGTATCCTATTGCAAAAACACCTTTTAACCTTCACGTGAATTTGTTATAATCAGCTTAACAAAGAGGAAATGAAGAGAATCAAATTTTCGATTTTTTCATCAAGTGTCTCTGTCAAAGCCAATCTCTTAATAATTCAGTATGGATGTCCCCAGAATTCAATCTTATCATTTTAAATCTCAAGTATCTTAGGATAATTTGTAAGATTAATTACACCGTCGTTCTTTATTAAAACCATATCCTCTAACCTGACCCCGCCGATGTCAGGATAATATAGCCCAGGCTCAACTGTTACAACATTCCCTGTATGCAACACATCCTTCCTTTTACTTATACTTGGAGGTTCATGTATGTCAAGACCGACACCATGCCCTGTCCCATGAAAGAAACCCTGCATCTTACCATCCTTCTCCCCGCTCTCATAACCAAGTCCATTAAAATGCTCAAGTATGGCATTGTGAACATCCTGTCCATTAACACCATCTTTTAACATTGACATAGCAATCTTCTGAGCCTGCAAGACCGCTTCATACATATCCTTTATTTCCTGCGATGCATTCCCCTTCACAACTGTCCTTGTAATATCTGCATAATACCGGGTTTTCAAAGAGCGTGGAAACAGATCTATTATAATTGGAACATTAGCTTTCAGATAACCGGTACCTTCTGTATGAGGCGATGCTGTATCTAAGCCGCAGGAGACAATGGTATGCTGTGCAATGATATCATTGTCCAATAGATATGCAGACATCAATCTCTTAATATCCTCAGATGTAACCTGCTTCCCTTCATGATATAGATAACCGTTCCTTATATCTGTCTCTCTTATAAATCTGATTGCCTTTTCCACTGCCCTCTCAGAATGACGAAGTACATCAATTAAATATCCAAGCTCTTCATTATTTTTTAGTGCCCTTTCTTCGAAGAATGGGTTGCCTTTTACCTCAATATCATAGTTCTTTTCCTGCAAGAGAAGAGCTTGCTTTATTCCAAAATACTCCGGGACAATAATTTTATTAACCTCTCTTTCCTTAAAAAAGTGATGCAATACATCTGTTGTCTTAGGCTCATCCACACCCGCATTCTTTGCTGCCTCTTCATAAAAACTATATGAAAGAACTGTCGTAACATTTGCTTGTAATTTAGCCCTGTCAACCTCAAGGTCGCTCATAATTAATATCTTTTCATTTCCTATCTGAATAAAGATAAAAGGGTCAGGTGCAAGAAATCCTGTTGCATAGTAAATATTGGAATCTGCCTCACTGGACGCTATCATTAATATTGCCTCTTGTATTTTCATGTTTTTTATGTTAATACATCAGCAGAAGAAAATCAAAATAAACTTATTAATATCAGGGGCCGACAAAAATGACTATGGGCGATAGAAGAAAAAACAAGAGAGAAATAATTTCCCCGCATTTAAAAGTGGTAATACCTGAAACGGACCAATCATTCGGCGCATTTGTTACCAATATAAGCAGCGGGGGGATTGAAGTATATGCTGACCAGAGCTTAGAACCCAAACAAGAGGTGAAGTTACATCTGTCTTTTGAGACTGACCCGAAAAGCGGTAAAAATGAGGTTGTAAACGGTGAGATAAGATGGGTAAAGGTTTCTGGACCAAGATTCCTTATAGGTATATCCTTTAAAAATGTTAACTCCACCGACCACCCCGTTCTCTCTGAATTCTTAGATTTTGTTGGAAATTAAACAACCTTAGATAGCTGTTTCCCCATTTAAGTTACCCCCAATTTTACCGAAAATATATATTAGTAGGACAAATCATTAAAAACAAAGAAAGGAGGTGATGAAGCTAATATAAATCTATAGGTAGTCAGAGGGGGAAGTACAATGTTTAAAAGAATTAAAATAATCAGACCTGGGCTTGTAATATTTATGGGCGTTGCGGTCTTGGCACTTTTTTCAGCAATTTCTTTTGCAGGTGAGGGAGAGAAGATTGCATGGAACACAATCCTACCCGAAGAAAATAACATTTCTTTACAATCGCAAAAAGTAGTAACCGGTTTAGAAGTAACCCTTTTTGAGCTTGAAGCAATTATTAATAAGAAAATGCTCGATGGTGAAATTACGAATGATACAGATTTCACTACAGATGGTGATGTGGCTATAGTCTACGATTATCTTATGTTCAGAATTTATGAACTAACTAAAGTAGACAGGAAGATTAAAACAGATTTTACTGCACAAGAGGATATGAAATCAGATTATGAGAAGACAGTCGCCGATTTTTTTAACTCTCTTGATAACTTTAAACGGGCTGTATATGTCTCAGATTTATCAGCCGGTATCAAGAACTTAAAGGAATCTATGAAAGGCCTCAGATCTTCAATGAATCTATATACCTCTTACCATGTTGCAATAGCAGCAAGATAAATCTCAGGGAGGTAGTGTTCCTAAGGCTGCATCCAGTATATGGATGCAGCCTTTTTTTTGTTTAATTGGCAAATGATTTAAGATCTTCTACATTCATATTAGGCAGGTTTTCCGGGAGACGGACAGCCCCGATATATCTTCTGATGTAGTATGGTTCATTTATACTTGAGATAGTAACCTTTTTGTTCCTGGATGATGCATGAATCATCTTTCCTTCCCCGACATAGATACCGACATGAGACGGATACTTTGCATAAGTCCTGAAAAATATCAGGTCTCCTATCCTAAGCTGTTCCTTTTTCGAGACCCTTACACCGGCCTTGAATTGTTCTCTTGCAGTTCTTGGAAGGTCAATGCTGAAGTATTTGTAAACAGTCTGAACAAAAGCGGAGCAATCAATACCTTTTAAACTGCTCCCTCCGAACCTGTAAGGGACTCCAATATAGTCCATGGCTTTATCAATCAAAGAAAACCAATTTGAGGAATCACTATCTTCCGTTAATGCGTCAATATTATTCCGGGCTAAAACATTATTTAGTGCATTTTCATCTTCATTCTGAAACTCTTCAACACTATCAGCAGCAGCAACATCTGTTTCCTTAACAGATTCATCCGCAGTATCAGGAAGCTCCTCTTCGTGTTCAACTACAGGTACAAGTAACTTTTGCCCGACTTTAATTGCATTACCTTTTAAGTTATTTATTTTTTTGATTTCCTTAACTGAAATCCCGAATCTTGACGCTATTCTATAAAGATTTTCTCCACTTTCAACTATATAAGGATTATAATCATCAGCCGCTTTAACTTCTGTAACATCATTTGATTTTGTTGTTTTTTTGATAGTTGCTTTAGCTAATGTGTTTTGCTTATCTTTTGTCTTGAGTGCCGCTTTACCTGGTATCGCAATAACATCCCCCGGATGGATTCTTGAAGTATGTAATTTATTAGTATTTTTTATGTCTTTTACGGAAACACCATTATCTTTTGCTATATCATAAAGGGTTTCTCCTGTTTTAACTTTATGTTTTTGTGCATTGACATTAGTTGAAAAGACAAACAACAAAAGAAAACTGATTGTTAAATATACTATCTTTGCCACAGGGTATCTAAATCCTCCCCTCGAATTTTATTGAAATTATAAGCCGATTATTTCTGGAAAGATCATTGAAGAAATATAATTAAGTTATACTTTTTCGGCTTTGTATTACTGTACTTTAATAAAGAACCGCGTATAAAGCAGAATATACCTTATACAAGGCAAACGATAAAATAATATATATTACTACCTATTGTCAAGGAAAAAGTGGAAAATGTGGATTGTTCGTACGGGAGAAAGCCGGATGGTTATGATATTTCAAAAATAAGAATAAACATATAATAAGAACAATAAGAACAATTTTTACAAATAGTGATGTAACTAATAATAGGTAAACTATCCCGATGACTGGAAAGAGAGTAATCCTGACCATAAACGGTGCAGGAGGATGTTGTTCCAGGAAATCGGCTATTGCAGGACTTATAGAATAGTATGTATTCACAATTTTTCTGCCTAAGTTGTAAGGAATAAGGTATTTATCCCTGAAATTTCTCAGGACCATAACATAAGGTGAATCTGATGAACCGAATGCAACAGTTGCTATAAAACATCTTTTATCACTTTTGGGTTCAGCAGTTGCCTCTGTCTGTGTATCAGAATGTATCAAAAAAGCATTTCCATGTATATTAGTTGTTACATTACAAACACTATTAAGTGAAGCATTGTAATAATAGGATGCGGAATCAAAAAGTTCAGAGTCTAACAATACAACAGGGACAAAATATACCTCACTGTAAATAGTTCCAAAACCATTTACAACAAAGCATCCATACCTGTTGAATGAATTAATAGTCATCTCCTCTGTTTCAAATCCGCTGCCGTCACTCCTTACTTTAACAACCATTGCTGCCCAATTGTTATCTGTGCCGTTAAACTCAATCATAAGATTATTATCATTAACATCAGACGGCATAAACTGTATGTAATTTGCACCTAATTCCTGTGGCGCCCGTTCCCCGTATATTTCAGATTTTAGTACAGGGTATATATGATGAATCTTCTCAATTGCAACTTTTCCATATTGCATACCCTCTTCATACCCCTTTTCCTGAATGCCGGATGCAGTAAGCGCATTTAATGCAACAAATTCCTTGAATGCCGATTCAAAATCCCCTTTTTTATAATAACTTGAAAGTACATTATTAAAAGCCTTTATACCGCTATCCGGGTCCTCCAATACATACTTAACAAATGTTATGTCTTTTAAGTAAACCTCTGTCATAAACTGAACAAAAAGCACATCCCCGTATTCATGGTCTGTGTATCTATTCCCTGAATACTTTAAAGACAGCCACGGCGCTCTTAACCAATTCTGTACCCTGTTATAATAAATATTCGCATCATCATGAATCACTTCCTCCATCCATGTTGCAGTTGCTTCAATCCACCAATGATTTTCTTTTAAAAACCATCCATCATTATTGGGGTAGCTGAACTGTATCGCATGAAAAAATTCATGTGCTGAAGTAGCCTTCATGATATTCTTATCAGTAACAGCACCATTAACAACAATATACGTATTGGATTCAGATATACCGGTCTTCAATCCATTCTCTCCATTGCTATATGTAGACGTATATCCAAGGTAATTATAACTTAAAGTAGGTGTCTTATCATCGTTATTGGGGGTAATATTATCCTGAGAATTGGCAATGTAAACATCATATAAATAATTTCCTGTACCTGCCGGCTTTTCAAAACCAAGACTTGTTTCCTTAGTCCAAGCATCTTCAAAATATTCTACCCACTTGCCAACGATATCAGGGATTCTATTACATTCCTCTCCGGATGATTTCTTGGAACAATTTAATATCTTATCTGAGTCTGTCCCTGAATCAGAAGCAGATAGCCCATTTCCCCATTCTATATTAAAGTTTGCAGTCTCTACCCAATTAGGAAGTATGTGTGATTCACGAACATATTTCCTTGATAACACATTGGTAGTTTTTGACATTCTCAAACTTAAATCTTCATCAACCGGCCTGTTGTTTAAATCACCTTTTACGACAGATGGCTTCACAAGAAAATATCGGCCTGCTGATTCCCTGAATTCAGGACTCCACTTATTCCAGTTCATCTGAATATGCATCATCGCTAAAGTAGCATCTTCAGACATGGAAAAATCGTAATCAGGTTTCATCAATATTTGTAAATCATTTCCTTGACCGGTAATTGCCTGTAGAGTTTTGGAAAGCTCAGATTCTTCGGGTTTAAGATAGGGTTCATTACAAAAGGCTACACTCTCTAAATTAAAGATAAAGAGGAGCGTTATTACCTGAAATATGCGTTTAACACTGGGGTTCAAAATCATGCTGAGTTAGTTTAGCATCCTTCATTATGAGTGTCTATTTTTTAAATTATTAATTTATCTGTGTCTTATGCAACATGGAACATTGTGGGTTTTAGCAATATCGGTAATCCCCTACTAAAAATTATGATGCTAACTTCGATGGTAGTGCATTGGTAATGCATTAAAAAATAATTTCCAATCAATTTTCTCTCTGCATAAATTTATATGATTGACATATAAATTAAGGATATGTTAAAAGTAGTCTCAACAAAAAAACCGGATTAAGCCGGATAAAAACAAATTTACCTGAAATGCCGGGGTGGTGGAATTGGCAGACACACGGGACTTAAAATCCCGAGGATCGCAAGGTTCGTGCGGGTTCAAGTCCCGCCCCCGGCACCAATATAAATCATACCCAGTAATAACATTCAAATGATCCGGATAAGATTTCACGGACGAGGCGGACACGGCATGAAGACTGCGGGCAGGATAGCCGGAACAGCCGCCTTCCTTGAAGGATACTATGCCCAGGACTTTCCTGTTTATGGTGCTGAAAGACGCGGCGCCCCGATAACAGCGTATACTCGTATATCAAAAGATAGAATATTAGAGCGGGGAATATTTTCAGAACCGGATATTGTCATCATTGCAGATGAATCGCTTATAAATGATCCGGCCGCAAATCCACTTCAGGGAGTGACTAAAAAAACCATTACAATAATAAATACAATGGTCAATGATATAAAAGATAAATTTAGTATTTTAGGGATTGTTAATACTATTGATGCAACCGGATTATGTCTTGAAATAATTGGAAAGGGGTCTGCGGTCAGCGCCGCACTTGGAGGGGCAGCGTGCAGGATAATAGGTATTATACAAAAGGATAACTTAATAAACGCCGTAATAAAAGAATTAAAAAATATTAATCTGCCTGAAGAACTAATAGAAAAGAATGTGGAAGTTGCAGAAAAATGTTATGAAATCCTTTCACCAATTATAATACAACACGGCGAAGATATACCGGATTCTCCAATAGAAACCATTACCTTACCATACCAGTATCCTACTATGAGCAGCCCTTCAGTCTTTAGTAGCGGCAATATTATTGAAAAAAAGACCGGAGGGTGGAGGATATTCAAACCGGTTATTAATCTTGAAAAATGTAATAAGTGCTGGATATGTTTTGTGTATTGCCCGGAGGGTGTAATCTCTCTGGATGAGTCGGAATATCCTCATATTGATTATGACCATTGCAAGGGGTGTTTGATATGTTATGAGGAGTGTCCTGTAAAGGTGATAACTGTAGAACGGGAAATAGAGACATGGTGAAGTTAGGTAGCAGTAATCAGGTAACAGATAGAAAACAGACGTAAGAAGTTTGAAGCAAGAAATATAGAGGATTAGTAATTTGGCAAGGGAATTATTGACGGGGAATGCGGCGGCGGCATGGGGGGTTAGGTTAGCAGATGTTGACTATGTGCCTGCCTTTCCAATAACACCACAGACTGAAATTATAGAAACGCTCTCCGGATGGTATTCAGATGGTACCATGAAAGGAAAGTTCGTAACCATGGACTCTGAACACTCTATGCTTACTGCCGCAGGGGCTGCATCTGCCACCGGGGCACGTGTGTTTACCGCAACTTCAAGCCAGGGATTGCTCTATGCCTTTGAGGTACTTTATTCTGTTGCAGGGTGGCGTGTCCCACTTGTCATGGTAAATGTATCAAGGGCCTTATCATCCCCAATAACACTTGAACCTGACCACAATGATATCCTGAGCGCCAGGGACTGCGGATTCCTGCAGATTCATACTGAAACGTGTCAGGAGGTACTTGATTCTGTAATTATGTCATATAAATTAGCAGAAGACAGGAGGGTTTTGCTTCCTGTCTTGGTAAATCTTGATGGATATTATCTCTCATTTACAAGGGAACCGGTAGAGATTCCCGATGCAGATAAGGTTAAGGATTTCCTGCCGCAGTATAAGCCTGATCATGCATCATTTCATGCATCCGGGCCAATGGCACAGGGTCTTGCAGTCCTTGGGGGATATATATATTCATACTTCAAATACCAGATGCATCTCGCCTCTCTTAATGCCCTGAGTGTGCATGAGGAGATTGCAGAAGAATTTTATAATCTTTTTGGCCGGAAATATGGAGTTGTTGAGGAGTATAAATTAGACGATGCAGAATATGTCCTTATCATGAGTAATACCTTTGCCACAAAGGGTAAGGCAGCAGTTGAGAAGTTCAGGGAAATAGGATGCAAGGTTGGTCTGCTCAGGTTACGAGTTGTCAGACCGCTTCCTACAAAGAAGATTCAGGATATTCTTAAAAACAGAAAAGGTACAGCAGTAATAGATCAGAATATCTCCATTGGTTATGGAGGTATATTTTATTCAGAGATAGCGGCTTTAATGTGTAATGAGGCAAACAAACCCGTTATCCTTTCATTTATTTGCGGATTAGGTGGAAAGGATATTAGTATGAAGGAATTCCAGAAGATTCTGGACGACACTATCAATGCATCTTTAACAGGCAATATACCCGGAACTCAACTTTTATACACAGATGTGGAATGGGCAAAGATGAAACACCTGCTTGATGTTGCGGGGAAACCGGTAATTTAACATGCAATCAGACCATACAGCCTATAAACGAATTAAGGATATATCAAGAGATGAATTTATACTTCCCGGTACGACTGTGTGCGCTGGATGCGGGGGACTCGAAGCCCTCAGGCTCGCCCACAAGGTATTGGGAAACAATGTTGTTTTCGTAAATGCTGCCGGTTGTTTCACACTTCTTGCCCTCTTCCCATATTCACCATTCAAAGGTTCGTGGCTATACACAAACATGGCCTCCGCGCCTGCCGGTGCTCAGGGGATAAGGGACGCATTGGACATACTCATAGAAAAAAAAAGATTAAGACCTGAAGAAGATTTAAAGGTCATTGTACTCGCAGGAGACGGGTCAACCTATGACATGGCGCTTTCTGCCACATCCGGAGCAATATACAGGAATTTAGACTTTTACTATTTTTGCTATGATAATGAGGCGTATGGTAACACAGGTATGCAGATGTCCAGTGCCTCACCACTGGGGGCAAAGACAACAACATCAATACCTGATGAACAATCTCCAATGGGTACAAAATTTCACAAGAAAGACATATTTGAAATATGGAGGGCTCACAAACCCCCTTATATTGCAACGATATCTCCCCGGCATCCGGTGGACCTTTCAGAAAAATTCAGAAGATCTATGCAATTCAAGGGGCCAAAGCTTTTTATTGCGTTATCCCCATGCCCTACAGGATGGCTGTATGACCCATCCCACTCAGCAAAAATAGCAAGGCTTGCTGTTGAAACAGGGATCTGGGCTTTGAAGGAGGCCGTTTTTGGGGAAACAATACATACCTATATACCATCTAAATTAAAACCTGTAGAGGAATATCTTTCTGTCCAGGGGAGGTTCAGTCATCTATTCGTTCCTGTAAGACAGGATGAAACAATAAAAAAAATACAGGATGAAATTAACTACTACTGGAACCATACAGAGATACAAAAATAACTTGACAAACATTATAAAAAGACTATAGTAAAAACCATTATTTCTTAATAAATAATATTACCTCCCGGACACTCATCTTTGAGTTGTACAAAGCATAAAAATACCTGACATAAATGGCTACAAATACAGCATCAACATTCAAAATCTAAACCTTTTTTGCGTTATGTTGTTTCATAATTAACAGGCACAATAATTGCAGGATTAGATTAATATAAAATAATATGTTCAACATATTTAGTTTTGGAAAGAAAACCAATTTTATATTAACTCACCAAATGCATTAATGAGGATAGCAGTAACAACCTGTAATAAAATGTTATGAAAGACCAATTAACTTTTTCAATAAGAACCATAGGCAGTATATCAATTCTTGACTTAGACGGTAAAATCATCGGAAGCTGGGCACTCCTGATGAAAAATGAAATTAAACGCCTTAGCGGGTCAGGAATATCAAGTGTTATATTAAATTTTGCTGAGGTGTCATCCATAGATTCCCTTGGGGTTATGACAATAACCTCTTCAATAGAAGAAGGTATTCCAATTAAATTAATTAATGTAAATTCCTCATGTTTAGATATTTTGGAACAAAACCACTCTATTAAAATCATCCCCATAGTTGAAACTGAAGATGAGACAATTGACCACACTGTAGCTAAAATTCCATTATTCAGCGAAAAAAGGATGCATGAAAGGTTTCCTGCCAATATCCCTGTTGAAATACTTATCAACAACAACAAAGAACGCGGGGTTCTTTTAAACATAAGCGAAGAGGGTGCCCTTGTCGGCTATTTAGACCCCCTCAGTATTGAAGCTCGTGGAATAAAATTGATTAATATTATGATGAAGCTACCTTTTTTAGGGACGCTGGAACTGGAAGGAATCCCATTAAGATTCGGCAGAAACAGTCACATGAACACAATCGGCATACGGCTATACTCAAAAGAAAAAAGCCGGAGTTTTATAAATCAGATAGACCAGTTAGTTCCGAAAGGCATGATAAATCATAAAGCTACATATTCAAGAGAAACACCGGCAACAAATCAGGATATTTAATTGCGTACTCTGCGGTTAATTATATTTTTAGGGTTAAGATTTCATAATATCGTTATATTCTTTTTCAAACGCTTCTACCTTGTCAGTCAACCCAAGCTCCTTGTATAGGTCAATTAGCCTCTCAATAACGCCGGCCTTGTCATACTGCTCCCTTGCTATATTATAGGCACGCAGATAAAACTTCTCTGCACCTTCCTTTTCTCCAAGAGAGTACATTGCGTCGCCGGCATTAATTACAACCCAATTATCATTTGGAAATCTCAGTAAGTTTTCATCAATCTGCAATAAAGCCTCACCCCTCCGTCCGGCCTCTGCGAGGATACATCCCGTATCCCTCAGAAAATTTTCAGGCTGACTTGATAACTCCCCGAACCACCTGCCGACATTTACTGCTTCATCCACGAATCCCTGACGGGCAAGCTGAAAAGGAATATTTATCAGAAATGCCTCAAAGTCATTATAGGAAAGGAGTGTCAGGCGGTTATATAGGTCAACGTCAGGCATTCCATCTTCTTTAATCAAACCCTGATAAAAATCCTTTATCCTTTCATAAATATTCAATATGGAAAAACGGTCGTGTTCATAAGGTTTATCAACGTACATATTTACAGTTTCATCAATGAATAATGCCAGCATCTCCGGACACTTTACATCGCTAAGATGCCTCCTCCATAGTTCAAAGGTAGCATCATATAGAAATTCCTCATTTGAATTTCGTATCCCAAAAAGAACCTTCCAGTAATCTGCAAGGTCAGTAGGCGACCCTGCCTTTAACGCCTCTCCCTTAAAATCTTCAACAGAAATAAGTATACCGAGGTTTTTTAATTTAATAATAATTTCTTTGTCCGTCATATCCCTGATATCTTTCTTTGGCATAATTATAATCTCCACATTATTTCGTTATATTATGAACTTACATATTTTATTCTTCCTAATTTAAGAGTCAAGCATTATCAATAAAATAAATCATAAACCATAATTTTTTATTTTTTTTAATAGTTGTCCAGTTTTTTTTGTTGACAAAAATTATTGGATATGTTATTTACCTCTTCACCTTATAAAAAAACATAGAAAAAATTTATTAAGTATATTTTAACTCTTTTAATTTATTGAGGGGTGGTGACCAATGAAAAAAGTTATTATCGTCTTATCATTAGTAGCATTAGTACTTACCGCTTTCAGCTTTGTTGAGCTGACGCCAACGCAGGCAGAATATGCTGACCTTACCTTAAACAGATATGCAGAGCAGGCAGGTATGCCGCCGGTTATATTCCCTCACTGGTTTCACAGGATCAGATTTAAATGTAAGGTGTGCCATGAAGACATCTTCATTATGAGACAGGGTTCAAATGATATAAATATGCAGAAGATAATACAGGGTGAATACTGCGGAAGATGTCATAACGGGAGGATTGCATGGGCGCCTCTTTATTGTGACAGATGCCATTCAGGGACAAGTACAGTTGTTATTCCGGGTGCAAGGGAATTTCTAAAGTAAACGGAATTTAAGATTAACAGTCTTTTTTAATAGTTAAGGTTATACATAGGGGGGATTATGATGGATGGCAAATATAAATTCAGGTTCTTTTTGTCTACCCTGTTGGTGGGGTTAGTTATCCTGTTAATTGGTGCATGTACAAGTACGAAGGGGGTTAAAGAAGATGCTGTTGCAGTAGAGGCACCGCCCGCAGTAACTGAGGCTGCACCCACTGAAAAACCGGCACCTGCGGCTGAACCCGCACCGGCTGAAGCAGCACCTGCTCCTTCATCTACGCAAGCTGAACCGGCCCCAGCCCCGGTAACTGCTCCTGCTCCATCAGCAGCGCCGCAAACTTCGGCAGTATTAGCTGAACAGTCAAAGAATATTGACCCATCACTCCTCATCTATTTAAGCTCACGTGGAGTTGTCGCAGGTACAGGAGACCCGTCAGGATTTGCTGATTTAGCATACAAAGCAGGTCAGGCACAGCATCCGGCAGCAATGGAGCTTTCAAAACTCCCTAAAGACAAATTTGGTCTGGTTGACTGGGCAACTGCCATAAAGAACGGTCTGGTAAAACCACTTGATTCTCTTGAACCGGGCGCTTATCCGGCACCGCCTTTTAACCTTGACATTGTAGTTCATACAAAAAGTAACTTCATGAATGATGTTGTTTTCCCTCATTATGTACATACCTTATGGCTTACTTGTACGAATTGTCATACCCAGATATTCCAGATGAAAGCCGGCGGTAATCCGGATATGACAATGGCAAAAATATCAAATGGTCAATACTGCGGAAGATGCCATAACAGAGTTGCCTTCCCGCTTTCGGATTGTACAAGGTGTCATGTAAAGGCAAAAGAGGCAGCGAGATAAATATAACCGTAACCTCATTGTTTGTATGAAGGGATTAAATCCCATGTATAGGTTTAAATGGGTATTAATTATCTGCATAATATTTGCCGGTTTTTTTTCAGTACAACATGTATATGCTGAGGATAGTGAAAAAAAACCGGTTGTATATGAAGTACACATTCCAAAAGCAGCAGATAAATTTGACCCCGCCTTGCTCAAAATAAAGGTGGGTGAGACTGTTAAATGGATTAATGAAGATGAACGGTCGCACCCGATAGCCAGCATTCCTGGAAAAGGGACAAATGATAAAGAATTATTTACAACACCTATCCCGCCAGGAAAATCATGGAGTCATGAGTTTACTAAAGCGGGTGAATATCCTTATTTCTGTTATATTCACTACGTTATGATGGGGGCTGTAATTGTTGAAGAGCAGGGACAAGCGAAATAGTTAATATTTACGATGGCAACAAAATGGTTATCCCGATTTCCGCTCTTAATAGTCTTATTATCTTTTTTCTTATTGGTTATTTCACCGACAAAGACCTATACACAACAACCCCCCCAAACCCCCAAGGCACAACAGGACTCTGCCAAACAGCCTCAGGCAATTCCATTACAGATTTTGCCCAAGGATAATGCAGGAAATGTTGACTGGGTTAAGGCTTTACGGCAGGGTATCATAAAACCGCTTGAGTCATTAGACCCGAAAAAACCTCCTACGCCGGTAATTGACCTTGATATTACCTTCAGGGTAAAAGGTGACCTTCCTGATGTAATATACCCACATTATCCTCATACACAATGGCTGGCATGCAATAACTGTCACCCTAAGATATTTATAATGCAGGCCGGGGCAAACAAAATTACAATGAAAAAGATAGAAGAAGGTCAATTCTGCGGAAGATGTCACGGTGTAGTGGCATTCCCGCTTTCTAACTGCACAAGATGCCATTCGAAGCCTAAGAGATAATAAAGGGGGCGGAGGATTCAAGGGGTCCAGTGAAGATAACATACCGACGGTATGTTATCTTATTTCAACCGGTAATCTTATCAGAAATGAGACACCCTCATCAGGCCGGTTCTTAACACTTATGCCGCCGTTATGACTTTTTATTATTCTGTGTACAATGGCAAGTCCGAGACCTGTTCCTGAAGATTTCGTAGTAAAAAAAGGATTAAATATATTTGCCATTATCTCCTGTGGGATTCCCGGACCACTGTTACTGATTTCTATAAGAATATCTAAGGGCAACCGGTCAGATAGATGAGTAGTTACTGAAAGAGTACCACCCCTCCCCTCCATAGCCTGTTCAGCATTTGCAAACAGATTGATGAAAACCTGTTTTAACTGCTGAGGGTCTGCTGAAATTAGCGGGGGGTCCCTGTATAGTTCTAAACTGATATGAATATTTTTTGAAGACAAGTTCTCTTTACAAAGCACCAGTGCATCTTCAATGACCCTGTTTATATCTGTAGAAATAAATGCAGGCGGCGCCTCTCTTGCAAAGGCTAATATCTCATGGAGAATCCTCTCCAGACGATTAACTTCAGAATAGATAATCTCAGAGTACTTTTTTGACTGGCCATCCATGTCCGGCTTGTCTTTCAGCCTCCTTGCAAATCCTCCAATTGACACGAGCGGGTTTCGTATTTCATGGGCTATACTGGTTGCCATCTCTCCGAGCGCTGCCATCCTCTCTTGCTGTATAAGTCTTTCCTGTGCCTCACGCAGACTTTTATTGGTCTCATCCAGATTTGAATAGATCATAGCATTTTCAATGGCAAGGCCTGCCTGATTGGTAAACATGGTCAGAAACCGCATATCTTCTTCTGTGATAGGTTTCTTTGTAAAATAGTTGTCAACAAAAACCACTCCTATAACATTTCCCTTAGCTATCAAAGGGGCAGTTGCAAAGCTCTCTGTCTTAATCGTATCCCTAAGTGACGGCAATGTCCGGGTATCGTTCATGGCATCTTGTATTATATATCCATGTTTATCAAGAACAGTTCTGGCCAAAACACTCGTACCGCCGTTTATAGGTACTATAAGGCTTGTTGCCAGTTTATTTATATTTGAGTCCTTGTGGATCATCATGTCATTGTCACTCAATATCCGCTCCCTCAGACTTCCGGTAGCAGGCGCCATGCTCCACATACGGTGGGCATCTTCTTCACTATCAGGGCCGACCCCAAGAACACCTTTCAGCACATTCTCCTTTTCATTCAGTAAGAAAAGTATCGCCCTGTTAAATCCCAACCCCCCTCCGATTGTTACACCGGTAAGTATTATATGAAGCAGCCTGTCTTTGTCGAGTGTAGTGGCAAGGGTACTGCTAATCTCATGCAGGATTGATAGTTCAGTAGCCCTTTTAAGATTCTCATCCGCAAGCGTTGTAGCCCTTTCATAAAGGTCTGCATTCTCGATTGCAATAGATGCCTGGCCTGCAAAGGTTGAAAGAAACATCATGTCTGATGAATAAAATTGAGCAGCAGAGATCTTGTTTGCTATTTCTATAGTTCCTATCAGCCGGTCTTTTACTATCAGAGGGGCGCCGATTAGATTTCTTATAGGAATGATTGCGATCTTTTTATCGGTCTCATCCATTGTATCAAGCATAAGGCCCTCTTTGTGCTCGCCTATCCAGCCTGTGGTACCTTCACCGAGCTTAAACCTGAGATTAAGTGATATGGCAGGGTTGGCACCATAAACAGACTTGGCAACGAGTTCCTGTGTCTTTTCATCAAATAATGTAAGTATCCCGAAACTGCCGCCGAGGAGGTCGCATGTCATCCTGAGGATTGAATCAAGGACAAAATGGAGGTCAAGAATGGATGTCAGGCCCTTGGAAAGGGAAAAGAGGGTTTCCATCTCCCTTGCACTTTTTAAGGTCTGCTGGTAGAGCTTCGCATTCTCAATGGCCATAGATGCCTGGCTCGCAAGTGTTGACAGAAGCTGAAGGTCTTCATCGGTAAATGTAGTAGTCTCTTCACCGGTTTCATTAATCTTGTCATATAGTGTAATTGTCCCGATAATATTATCCTTCACTTTTAGCGGTACACCCATTACACAACCCATGGCTATCCTGCTTATCCCAATAACATCCGGTTCGGAAACAATATCTGAAATCAATACAGGGTTCCCGGTTTCTAAAATCTTCCCTGCTATCCCCTCACCTTTATCGAGGTCTGTAAGTTTTGCAGCGTCTTCTTCCGGCATACAATATGCCTTAACAACAAGCCTGCCGGTCTCCGGGTCAAGTAGTCTGAGAACCCCGCCCTTTGACTTCGTTACACCCACACTGTTTTTTATTATCAGGTTAAGCAGTGTCTCAAGGTCAAGGGTAGATGTCAGCGCCTGCCCAACTTCATACAAGGCAGTCAATTCAAGGAGACGGCTGTTAATGCCCTCATATAATTGGGCATTTCTTATAATCCCCCCAACCTCACGGGCAATCGTCGTAAGCAGCGTTACATCATCTTCACTGTAATCTTTTGGTTCAATTGTCTGAACAGTAAGCACACCGATACAACGTTCCTGAACAATGATTGGAACTGCCAGAAAAGATTTAAACTTCTCCTCACCGGTTGACGGTATGTATTTATAACGCGGGTCAAGATAAGCATCCCTTAGGGCAACAGGCATCTTTTCCCGTGCAACCCAGCCGTTTATGCCCTCACCGACATGCAGCATAACCTTGTCAACAGAGCGGGGATTCAAGCCCCTTGCAGCCTTCAGGATAAGGTGTTTCTCTTCCCTGTCAAGCAGCGATATATAACAGCAATCAGTAACCATTTTCTCAGAGGTCTTATTCACTATTATGTTAAGCCGCTCTTTTAGGTCAAGCGTAGAATGGGCAATCCTGCTTATCTCGCTTAAAATCTCAAGGCCCAGTGCCTCAGTATTGGTCTTCTCTGTCCTGACAGGTGGGGTCATATTGTCATACTCCTCAAATATGGTCGGTTAAATATGGTATATAGTAGCAAAGTTTAAGGTTATAGGCAATGTGACAACAAAGGTTAAAAGCCTTTCATAATAACAAGAATTTTGCTATAGTCGGAAACATTATGAATCGTCCTTTTGATGACAGCCGGCTGCAGGCGGATATACAGTATCTTGAGGAGGCGCTTGATGAGGTTATTCTCAATCAGGAAGGGGAGGGTCTTCTCAGGTTAGTTGAGGAGTTCAGGAGTGCATGTAAGAAGATTAAATATCAGTATGACCCTTTGATAGAGACACGCCTCCTTCATAAGGCAGAACACCTTGACCTATCAATATCATCAAAGCTGATTCAGGCATTTGCACTCTACTTCTACCTCCTTAATACTGCTGAAGAAAACTTCGGTATGCAGGAGCGGAGGGATATTCAGAGGCATGATGGTATTGTGAAGGGTTCTTTTGATGAATGTCTTTTTAGGCTAAGGGAAAACGGTATAGATATTAAGACCCTGATCAGCCTTATAGAAAAACTTTCCATTGAACCTGTAATGACCGCCCACCCTACAGAGGCAAAGCGGCTTACCATACTCAAGAAATACAGGAAGATATACCTCACTATATTCAAGAAAGAAAACCCTATCTGGACACCCGAAGAAAAAGCACTCCTGAGAGAGGACATAATAAATGAGATCCAGAAGTTATGGCAGACAGGTGACATATTCCTTGAAAGGCCTACTGTAGAGGAAGAGGTGTCAAACGGTCTCTATTATTTCCGTGAGACATTCTACGATGCTATCCCAACAATATACCGTTTACTGAAAATGCATTTAATCAGGTTTTACCCTGATGCAAATGCAGAGACACTTTCGATACCGGCAATACTTAGATTCGGTTCATGGATTGGCGGAGACAGAGACGGTAATCCAAATGTCACACCAGGACTAACAAAATGGACACTCTCCACACAAAAAGACTGCATACTCTCTTTGTATATACAGTCAATTCAGGAACTCATCGGAAACCTGAGTCAGTCAACAACAAAAACCAATGTTTCGGAAGAATTATTATCCTCCCTTGAAAAAGACGCGAGGGACATGCCTGAGACAGGCCGGAAGATATTCAACAGAAACCCTTATGAACCATACAGACAGAAGCTGTCTTTTATGAAGATACGGATAGAAGAAACAAGGCAGGCTTCGGATGGGCAAAAGCCGTATCACAACCCGACAGAATTATTAAATGATCTCCAGATTATACGCAGGAGCCTCACCTTAAATAAGGGGGCAAGGACTGCAGAAATTGATATTTCAGGAATGATTAACAGGGTCGAGGTCTTCGGCTTTCACCTTGCAAAACTGGATATCAGGGAAGAATCTTCCAGACATCTAATTACAATAAATGAAATATTTGAGCGGCTCTCCTTATACCGTAATTTCATGACGCTATCTGAAGATGAAAAAATTCTTATATTAGCGGAGGAGATTAAAAATCCGCGGCCGCTGATATTCCCTATATTAGAAGACATGGAACTATCAGCAGAATCCAGAAATACCTTTGAAACCTTCAGGGTTATCAGGTGGGCAAGGGAAAACATAAGCCCAGAGGCAGTAGGCAGTTATATTATAAGCATGACACATAATATAAGCGATATCCTCGCCGTACTGCTGCTTGCGAAAGAGGCGGGGCTTTACAGAGTTATGACTGAAACGTCCATGAGGACACCCCACCCTCACCTTAATCCTCTCCCTGAGGGAGAGGAAATTTCCCAAGGCATTGACATAGTCCCCCTCTTTGAAACCATAGATGATTTACAGCGATCTTGTGAAATTATTGACGGGCTGTTTTCCCTTCCTGTTTACAAACAATATCTGAGTTATAGAGATAATACCCAGGAGATTATGCTTGGCTATTCAGATAGTAGTAAAGACGGCGGAATTATTACGTCAAGCTGGGAACTGTATAAGGTACAGAACAGGTTGTGGAATACTGCACAGTCACATGGTATAAAGCTAAGATTATTTCACGGACGTGGAGGGACTGTCGGACGCGGGGGAGGACCGACACACAAGGCAATCCTTGCCCAGCCGCCCGGAACTGTACGAGGAAACATAAAGATTACAGAACAGGGAGAGGTTATCTCCTCCAAATATGCTAATCAAGGTACGGCTTTACATAACCTTGAACTAATGATTGCCGGTGTTGTTGAGGCTAGTGCCCCTGAATACCGTTCAGAACTGCTATCCCTCGAAAAAATTTATTCACCTGTATTTGATGAGCTGTCTGACATATCATACAGAACATACAGAGAACTTATTGATGACCCTGATTTTTATACATACTTCACTTATGCCGCACCTGTCAATGAGATAGGACTTGCAAAGATAGGTTCAAGACCTGCAAGGAGGCGGGGAACAGAAAAGATAGATGACCTGAGGGCTATACCCTGGATATTCAGTTGGACACAGAACAGGCACCTTTTTGTTGCCTGGTATCCGATTGGATCTGCATTAAAAAGTTTCATTGACCAATCCCCTGAAATCAACACAAATATCTTAAAGGAGATGTACCGTAAGTGGCCGTTCTTTGAGAATCTGCTTGATAACATTCAGATGACAATGGCAAAGACAGATATGAACATCTCGCATCTATATTCTACCCTTGTAACTGATAATAATGTAAGAGAAAAAATATTCGGTATATTAAAGAAAGAATTTGACCTTTCAACGGAGATGATCCTTCTTATAACCGGTCAAAAGAAATTGCTTGACAATGATCCTGTACTGCAACGCTCAATAAGTCTCCGCAATCCCTTTATTGATCCTATAAACTACCTTCAGGTAAACCTGCTTAAACAGCTCAGAGAAGAAGGGCATACAGAAGAAAAACGGCAAGAACTCTCCGATTCCGTACTACTCACTATAAGCTGTATAGCGGCAGGGATGAGGAATACGGGTTGAAAGAGAGATGTTAGAAGTAAGATGTGAAAAGCAAGAGGCCAGAGGCAAGAAGTTAGAAAGGGTTTTAGGATGAACTCGCATGAGCCGGGGGTTCACAAAGGGCAATGAAAACCCCACCCTCACCCTCTCCCTGAGGGAGAGGGGGCTATGTTGATTCCCTCCCCTTCAAGGGGAGGGGTAGGGTGGGGATGGGGTTGATTTTCGGATGAACTCGCATGAGCCTTTGGCTTACAAAGGGACATGAAAATCAGCGGGACAGGAATGTCCCGCCTATCCTCATAGAAATGGATAGGCAGGGTTTTCCAACCCCGCCGGAGGTATTTTCGGTTGAAGGCAGAAAAGTTAAATTACAACAACTCTTTCTTCACGTTTATCTTTGCGGCGGAGCGCATGGCGTTGGCATAAGCCATGACGGCCTTTTCCTGTTTCTGGAATTGCATGAATTTTTTTAGTCTGCTCATCTCTTCCGCCGGCCGCTCTGTAACTGTTGGGGACTTGGCTGATGTTGATGGTTTACCGGCGGCTGAAAGAGGGTATGCTTCATTTACCTCATCATCTGTAACCTGCACTGAATCCTTTACAATCCTTTTCATCTTTTCTATAAGAAGTTCACTGCGCTGTAATGCTTCAAAGTCCCCTGCCTTCATACGGTTGGAGGCAAGTAGCCTCTCGTACAGTGTACTGCTGAATCTTCCGTCTTTGTGGAAAACAGTCATCTTCATTATATTGTCTCTCAGTTCTCCATCACTGACCATCAGACCAAGTCCATTTGCAGCATCAAGCCACAACTCCCTTTTAACGAGGTCTTCCACAACCTTGTCCTTAACGTTCATCTTTTCAAGCATGTCTGCATCAAACTTATCTTTAAATGCATCTCTGTAATACTCTACTGTCCTGTTATATGCCCTTCTGTAGTCCTGCACCTTAATGTTATGCCCATTAACTATTACAACTACATTTTCCTTAGGTTGTTTAATACCCCACCATCCCATTGTAATAACAAAGGTAATGGCAATAACACCCATGATTATCTTCAACACCCAAGGATTATCCACTGCCAGTTCACGTACAATCTTTAACATTACCTACCTCCTGTTGATTCTAAATGCATCTATGCTCACCCTCCCCCTACCCCCTCCCGTCAAGGGAGGGGGAATTGGATTTGGGCGTTTTTCAGCGTCCACTAAAAGAAATCATTCTTAAAATGCTTACTTAACGCCAACTCCTGTGCATAATAGTTGGAGCCGATGCCGGCGCCGTAAGTTGTATTAGGTTTCTCACTCATCTTCTCGTATCGTATCTTAAAAAACACCTGCCCGTCTTCGATCCTGAAAGGTACGTCATGGGGTCTTACCTCAAGCACAGAACGTGTCCCCTGCACCTCGCCATATCCGTATCCGAATCCGCTGTCAAAGAAACCGGCATAATGTGTCCTCAACTCACCTGAACCGGCGTCAAATTCTATCATCTCTGCTGCATACTCAACAGGCACACGTACCTTTTCTTTTGAGGCAAAGATATAAAATTCTTCAGGTTCTAATATGTAAAACCCTTCCTTTGGTGCATGTACCGGCTCCCAATAATCTGATGCAAGATACTCACCAACCTTACTGAGATCAATAATGGAACTGTTCCTTTTAGCCTTAAATCCTATTATCCCGTTACTTGTGTGTCCTTTAAGGTCTACCCTCATATATAAACCATCCCTGATAATAGCAGAATCAGGGGCTATCTGCACACCATCATCGCCGAACAACAGTACATTTGCATTATATAAATTCTTTAATTCCGCATCTTCTACCTGCTGACGATCACAAAATAAACGCAACTGATTAAGGCTCTGTCCTGTCTTAACCTTTACTGTAAAGGACCTCGGAAATACTTCGAGGTATAGTTTTCCTGAATACCCATGTTCTATTTCATCAAACCTGTACCCTTTGTCAGTAATAACCCTTGTAAATACATCCAGTCTGCCGGTTGTACTTTTAGGATTTGTCTTGCCGTTTAGCTCACAAGGCAGATGCAATTCTTCCATCAAAGGAATAATATACACATTCTTCTTGTCGAGAATACCATTTTCATCCAGATCCACCTCGTACATAAAAAGCTCATTGAGGAGTTCGTCTACATTCTTACGCTGGGGAAGAAAACTGCTCCTCACCCTGTATGCCTTATTGCCGAGCCTTAAATCAATGCTTGACGGCTGATACTGCTTTTCAATTACCGGTATGCCGGATTTAATAACCCCTTCGCTTACAAGTTGTTTCAGAACCTGTACAGGTATTGTCCCATTACCTTTAAAATCAATCACACCCCACCCCATAACAATCGGCAGTAAAACAACCTGCCTGCGGATAACGAAATACCTTGTCTTCAAAATTTTTCAGAATCACTTCTTCATCATTTATTTCCAGAACAAAATCACGCGGCAGTATAGGGACTTTCCCGCCGCCGCCAGGAAGGTCAATCACAAACTTAGGTATTGCCATTCCGGATATTCTCCCCTGCAATTCTTTCATAATATTCAAACCACACTCAACAGATGTCCGCAAATGCTCCGTACCCTTTGTCAAATCGCACTGATAAAGATAATACGGCTTGACCCTGATTGCAAGTAGTTTTTGCATGAGTTCTTTTATGGTCTTTGGGTCATCATTTATTCCCTTGAGAAGAACTGTCTGGCTACCCATCGGGATTCCGGCATCAGCCAGTCTGCCGCAGGCTATTGCTACCTCATCTGTTATCTCACGCGGATGTATGAAATTGATATTCATGTATAATGGATGATATTTCTTCAGCATCCTGCAGAGTTTTTGTGTAATACGCTGAGGCAGTGCGCCCGGTGTCCTTGTACCTATCCTGATTACATCAAGATGCTGTATCTCTTTCAGGCTTTTCAATATCTCCTCAAGCTCTTTATCTTTAAGCAGTAACGGGTCCCCTCCTGAAAGAATCACATCCTTTATCTCCTGATGTTCCCTTATATAATCAATCCCTCTCCGAACCATGTCTCTTGATATTGGTTCCTTCCCAACAAATCTCTTCCTTGTGCAGAATCTGCAATAAACAGGACATTGGTGTGTAACCATAAGCAGTGCCCTGTCTTCATAACGATGGACGACTGACGGCACAGGGCTGTCCCCTTCTTCATTAAGCGGGTCAACTATCCCTGTATCATCATGTACTTCCAGCTCATCAGGCACAACCTGTTTGTAAATAGGGTCGTCTTTTTCTCTTATCAAGGATTTGAAATAAGGATTAATCCTCACAGGATATTCTGAAGTCACTGTTTCCATCTTCCCTTTGTCAAGGTCAAACTCTTCAGAAACCTGTTCAGCCCTGATAAGGCTTTTTTTAAGAATGTTCTGCCACTGTTCCATTATATTCTGTCACCCTCTCTCTCAAAAAATACCTTCATCCGAACCCCATCCCCACCCTAACCCTCCCCTTGAAGGGGAGGGAATTTTTCTTATTTTCTTTTGTTCTCACCATTCACCAATCACTAATCACTATTCACTGCCGTTATCACCGCATCCTCCATTCCGTGTATCAGTTTCTTTTCAAGACTACACACTGTTGCCATTATGCCCCTCATATTAACTTCTTCTCCTTCTACAAAATAATAAGGACAAAGACGGACGCGGCCTTTCATGTTTCTTAGCTCACCAGAATACAACCCCATCCCCTCCCTGCCCCTACCCTTGAAGGGGAGGGAAATTTCCTCTCCCTCAGGGAGAGGATTAAGGTGAGGGTGGGGTTTTTCATCCAGGTATCTTACATCAACATGCCTTCCCCTGTGAAATTTCTGAAGGATGTGCGGGGTCTTATGAAACTCACCAAGTGCATTTCTTAAAGCAGTTCCCCACTCCTCCTTTGATATATCATGGCCGGCGACAACCCCTCTGCTGCCCCATGCAAGTTCAGAAAAACCGGAAGGTTTTATAACATACTCCCTCTCAGTCTGAGTTGTATCTGTAAGTTCTTCCCACTTAGATACCTGCCTTGCACCTATTTTAAGGTCCGGTATTACACCATAAGGCGGCATCTCAGCCGGGTCAAGTATCCATGTTGCAGGGAAAATTCTATGCAAAGTTTCATAAGCATCTTCTCCCAGTTCCTTTACCCAATAGCCTTTTAATACCGGGTGATGAAAAAGGGCATAAAGAAGTTTCTCTTCAAGAATGTGCTTAAACGGCGGCGTCACTGCGACCTTTCGCTTCTTAGCACTATACATCATTAGTTCGGTTTTGGGGATATTTTTCAGGTCAAAGAGTTCAAAGAATCTGTAAATTATGTCTATCTTTAGCAGGGAATCAAATTCCCCCTCACCCCCCTTTTCTAAAGGGGGATTATTTATTGAAATTCCCCCCCTTACGAAGGGGGGGCTTGGGGGGGTATTCTCTAAGAATAACCCATCCTCAGTAAATACAACCTCCTCCGGCCTTAGGCAAAATGCCTTCCCCCCTCTTTCCCTTATCTCTTTTGCGACCCATTCCATCTCACTGCTATATTCGCCGGACTCTTCAGAGACAACAATTGCAATAACAGGGGCATGATTACGGGAGGCGGTTTTGAGCATATTCATAAAACCTGTCACCATGCCATCTGCCCCGCCTGCAACATCATCACCCATTATCGTCGAATAGGCTATCCCCATGGCACCGGTTTTCCCTATACCTCCTGGAACAGAATCCAGCTCTGAAACTATCATTCCATCCTCTGTCAATATAATGTCAGGTCTGATTACAGCAGGCAATAGCCCCCTCATCCTGTTCATGCGGGCATATTCAACAAGGGACTGGGGCTTTCCCTGGTCTAAATATCCTGCGACCCATGACGGTTGAATTCCGGCAATACTTTCATAATATAATTTGTTTGACGCCTTGTAGAATTGGTAAAAATAACTACCGAGAGATTCAATAAAGGATAGTTCTTCTTTTTTTATTAAGAAAGGCTCAGGTGAGATACGCCAATTAATATACACACCATCATTGTTAAGCCGTTCCTTAACAGCAACACATTGTTTAATCTTGGCAACCTTGGCAACCTGTGTCTCATAAGTTGAAGAGGACATAGGAAATAGTAACACGACAAAATTAACTACTGCAAGGTACCGGGTTTATCTGAAGTTGTCTGGGCAAGCCTCTTTTTAGATATATATTCATAAGGAATAGCATCCAGTTGGGGGTTCCTTAAACCCAATACATAGATTGTAAGTGCAGTAGCCTGTTCTTTAGTTAGCCCGAAATTCGGCATAACTGTTGGTGCAAAATTTAATTCAGGATTACCGGGAACAATCTTTTGCGGATTCATAAAATGCTCATATATCCACTGGGCCTTTGTGTGAGGCCCCTCTACATGCTGGAAGTCATGTATCAACATGAAGGCAAGTTCTGTCTTGCTTCCTAATCCAGTTAACTCAGGGCCTATACTCCCTCCTTCTCCATTTATCTTATGACAACCTCTGCATCCGAATTTAAACGTCAACTCTCTCCCTTCAAAGAAGGTGGTAACGCCTGCGAACTTTTCTCCATTAACTGATTGATCATGAAGGTCCAAGTGGCATTTTACACATGATGCCTGAACATAATCTTTGTAAAGTAGCTGACGGTTCAGATGATGAACAGTTCCGTGAGTTTCTTCAACAGTAACAGCCTGTCCATCTCCCTGATGGCAGATAGTACACCCGAATTTATCAATCGGGTGATTTCTCATAATGTCGCCGGGGTGTGTCTTATAAGGCTGTACTTCATCAGCAAAGAGCGGATTTTCCACTCCCGAATGGCAGGTCACGCACCTATCTGTGGTATTGAGCTTTGGAATCCATACCTGTTGAATTTTAAGGGGGGTATCTTTTAATTCCTGGCTTTTTATTTTTGCTGCCAGTTTAACATTGTACGTCTTCTGATATGACTGCCACTCATGGTTGAATTCTCTGTAAAATATAGCAATAACGAGTATCACTATGACTATAACAACAGCAGCAAATATCTTATTCAGCCTGTTCTTTGTTCTTCTCTCCCACTCAAAATCCATTCTGCTCCCCTTGTTTAAAAATAATTGTTACCACCTCATCAAGATTCTCTCTCACATATGTGAGAGAGAATCTTGTAGGTCATTTTTCCTTTGCCTTTTCCCAAGTTGACGCTCAAAAATGCACAGGTGCAAGGAAGGACAAAGATTTGAGTCGAGGCGTACTTCCTGTACGTTGAGACTCGAATCTGCAGTCCTGACGCCGCAGATGGGCGTTTTTCAGCGTCAACTATGATTTGTTCTTCTTATAGAGCCTCTCCATAAAAACAGTGAGACCTATAATAGCAAAAGTAATAAGCGCTGTTGTTGCTGCAAAAAAGATCCCAATTCCAAACTTCTCTAACATATCTCTTTACCCGCCTTTATATTTTAAACCACGGAGTCATTACTACATATTTAATAGAAAACATAAGCCTTAACCCAACCTTTATTGGGATACCAACCATGACCCAGAACAACACCATGGTAGTAACATACCTGAACAATCCGAGCTTTTTATAAAATTCTTTAAAAAGGTAAACAGGGATTATAAGCCCCAGTCCAAAATAAATCATTACAATCAGATCAGCCAGTCCCTTTCCTGCAAACTCACTTATCCCAAGAATCCTCGAAAACAAGACCGGCATATCCTTTAATCCTGATGCAACCGCTTTATGAATATGCGCATCATCCCATGGCCAGTACCAGTTCCAGTCAAGCCCTCTGAACCAGACCCCAATTATAATCAGCACTAACCACAGGGCCATACCGAAAGAATATGCCGAGACTGCAAACTTACGTTCAGAAAAGGTGTAGTACCCTTTACCCTTTTGATTTATATCAAGAAACGGGATCAGCATTAAACCGATAACAATAAGGACTGGAAGGGCAACCCCTGCTATCCATGGGTCAAAAAATACAAGGAGTTCCTGCAGGCCAAGGAAGTACCACGGTGCCTTCATCGGGTTTGGGGTAGTATCTCCGCTAGCCTCTTCTTCAAGCGGCGCCCCTACATATAAGGACAAAAAGAGCAGGCCTGCAATAATAAAGAGGGTAACTATAAATTCAACATAGAAAAGATTCGGCCATGTAAATATTGTATCTTCCGGTTCTTTATTAACAATGGGGCTTGAACCTTTCACAAGCTCCATCAACCCATAAGTCTTCTTAGGGTTTTTAGGAAACACCTCATACGATTTCTCTGCCATCCCCACTCCCTTCCTGTTATACTGTCATCTGCCTTCTTACCTCTAACTTCTGTTCACTGTTCACTGCTTACTGCTTACTATCTTTATAATGGTCCTGAGAACCCATCCTTCCTGACCCTCCAGAAATGGATTGCAAGGAATAATACAACCATAACCGGAAGTACCACACAGTGCAGTACATAAAATCTAAGGAGTGCGTTCTGTCCGACCTCCGTACCGCCCAGAAGCATAAACTTTACATCTGTATCCGGCCGCATACCAAGCTGGGCGCCGAACGGCCCTTCCACACCAAAGAACGGTGCAGCCGCAGCCATCTTGGTACCGACTGTAATAGCCCACAGTGCAAGCTGGTCCCACGGAAGAAGGTATCCTGTCCAGCTAAGCACAAGAGTCAGCATTAACAAAACAACACCTATTATCCAGTTAAACTCTCTTGGCGATTTATATGCCCCAGTAAGAAAGACCCTTGTCATGTGTACCCATACAGTAAAAACCATCAAATGTGCAGCCAGACGGTGAATATTACGGAATGTACTTCCGAATGAAACAACCGCCATAATATCCTTAATGTCATTATAGGCACGTCTTGCATCAGGCACATAATAGAACATAAGAAGAACGCCTGTAAATGCAAGCATAATAAACAGGAGAAGTGATGTACCACCCATACACCATGTATACCTTAGTTTTATAGACTCTTTTCTTGTCTTCACAGGGTGGAGATGATACATGACATTGCTGAATGTTGTCATTGCCCTGTTTCGGGGTGTATCTTCATATCCGTGGCGGAAGATAGCCTTATAAAATTGTGTGCTTGTTATCCAATCTGAAATCTTTTTAAAATCCATTCCCCCTCCTGTTACCTATAACCTATAACCTGTTACCTGTTTTTATCCTTTTAAGAAAAACGGCTCCACTTCACGTGATGCCTCTTCAACCATCAAACCGTTTTCTGTTGAAACAGGGTCCGGGTCCTGCCTGTGGTTAAAGTCAACTATTATCTGACCGTCTACCGGGTCAATCTTTACAGCCGCACGCCAGAACAATCTTGGCGCCGGTCCTCCTAGTACATTCCCTGCAAGGTCATAAATACTTCCGTGACACGGACACAGAAACACCTTTTTATCTGAGAACCAGTTAGGAGTACATCCGAGATGTCTGCATATCGAAATCATTGCATACAGGCCGCGTTCATTACGCACTACCCATATCTGTCTTTCCTTCTTCCACCTCTCGCTTAATCCAGGCGGATATTCAGAGGGTTTTCCTATCTTAAATACCTTCTGAGACTCATAGAGAACATTTGGAAAATAATATTTATAGAAACTAAAGGCTGAGCCTCCCATTGTAGCGGCTATTCCAGCCCATCCCACAAGGGAAAAAAAGTCCCTTCGTGTTATCTTCTCATCACCATTGTTACTCATTTTACCGGGGTCTCCTCTATTTCCTCTATATACTCAAAAAATTCCATACTCACTGCCCCTGTCGGGCAGCGTTTTGCACAATGACCGCACCTTATACAACGGTCCTCATCCTTTATCATTGCAGTACCAAGCTCGGACACAGCAGAATCATCTCTCCTCATCAGATCTTCCCAGGAGATTTTATACCTCGCCTCTACCACTTTTTGTAAATCTTCATCTCCTTCAATGTGGGTTATCGGCACCATCTTCAGGCAGGACGTCGGGCATACATCCACACAACCACCGCAAAGTATACACAATTCTCCATCAAATATAGTATTGATATGACACTTGTAACACCGCCTTGCCTGTGCAAGTGCCTTTTTTTCTTCATAACCTATTTCAACAAGTGACACATCACTTTTTCTTACTTCAGGGTCAGTTGCAGGGGGTTCTTTCCTGTTCAAAAGATCATAGTCCCTGAACATGCTGTATTCCTTTGGGCCTGCAACAGGGTGCATGATACCCCGTCTTTTCACTGTTATCACTTCGCCGCTCAGGTACTCATGTATTGATTTTGCTGTCTTTTGCCCCGCGGCTACTGCGGTAATCAAAAGTTTAGGACCATACGCAACATCACCGGTAGCAAAGATGCCGGGAACATTTGTCTTATAATTATCAAGATTGACCTTTAACACACCAGGCCTTGCCATTTCAATCCCGTCTTCAGGGGTGATAAAGGTTAGATCAGCCGCCTGACCGACAGTAACTATTACAGTGTCGCAATTTATTACCTTTTCTGAATTAGGTTCAAACTGCGGATTAAACCTGCCTGTCTCATCAAATACTTTTATACACCGGATAGTCTCAAGGCCGGTAACCTTACCGTTTTTCCCAAGAATACGCTTTGGGCCGAACCCGTCATGCAATCGTATACCTTCCTCTTCCCCTTCTAAAATCTCTACAGGGTCAGCGGGCATTATGTTCCTTGTCTCAAGACATGCTATGTGCACCTCTTTTACACCGAGCCGTACAGCAGACCTTGCGGCATCATAAGCAACGTTCCCACCGCCGATAACAACAACCCTGTCCCCAACCTTAGGCCGTCTGCCGTAATTTGCCGCCTTAATAAAGTCCATGCCAATTAAGACACCATCAAGATTAGAACCTTCAATAGGCAACGGCCTCCCTAACTGTAAACCGACTGCAATAAGGATGGCCTTATACCCCATATTCTTGAGGTCTTTTATCGAGAGGTCCCTGCCGATAGCTGTATTACACTTTATCTCTACACCCAATGCCTCAATAGAAGCTATCTCTGATTTGACAAGTTTTCTGGAGAGACGATACTGCGGGATACCTATAACCATCATACCGCCTGCCTCAGGCTCAGACTCATATACAGTTACCTTATACCCGAGCAGTGCAAGGTCGTGAGCTGCGGTTAAACCTGCGGGGCCGGAACCGATAATAGCAACCTTCTCATGGGTTCCGTGTCCACCGATTCTTAATGCATTAGAGAATCTTATAACACCGGAAGGGTCTGTGATTGCCTCTACGCCATATTTTTCTGTAACGAAGCGTTTTAAAGCCCTTATAGAAACCGCTTCATCTATATTACTCCTGCGACAGGCCGCTTCACATGGATGACCGCATATACGTCCGCACGCCGACGCAAATGGATTCGGGCCTCTTGCTAATGCATAAGCCCGCTCATAATCACCGGCTGCAATAGCCTGAACATAACCGCCTGAGTCAGTTCCAACCGGACAAGCGGTTCTGCATTTTACCTGTCCTGCAAAGTAATCAATATCCGGAACTACTACACGATATTTATCTTTTAAAGACCACACCATTTTAATAAACTCTGCTTTCCCGCCTCACCCTCATTAACTCTATAGCTGACGCTCAAAAATACCCACGTGCAAGAAAGGACGAGGATTTGAGTTGAGGCGTACTACCGGTACGTTGAAACTCGAATCCGATGTCCTGACGCCGCAATTGGGTGTTTTTCAGCGTCAACTACCAAGATTCATCATCATATTGAGTTGGATTTATCAGATCACGAATAGAAACAACACCTACAAGGTCGCCCCCTTCAGTAACTGCAAGGTGCCTTACCTTCTTCTGATCCATTAAATCTCCTGCCTCAAAAATTGTTTTGCTGCTTTCTATTGTCACAAGAGGAGAACTCATCACCCCTTTAACCATATAGCTGTTCGCATCCACGCCCTTTGCTACAACCTTTCTGACGACATCCCGCTCAGTAATTATCCCGATATATTCATTCTTCTCCTTGTCAATAACAAGAATACTCCCTACGTTTTTGGATGTCATCAGGCCGGCAACCTCCATCACAGTAGATGTTTTGTCTACAGTAACAATGTTCCGTGCCATCACCCTTTTTACGGATATCATCTGTTATTCCTCCATGAAAATGATTACTTGAGTGTGGAATTTCACAATAACATGTTACAAATTTATTTGTCAATAGCTTTTTAGAGTGATTTTTATTGTAATACTTGACGGGATAATTATTCGTTAATTACTTAGGTGACACTGCCAGCCTGAACCCGAATTCCCTGCCTCTGTCATCAGCAGTGAATCTGTAACGTACTGCATTGCGTATGCCCCATGAACTATTCAGCATAGAGCCGCCGCGTACTACACGATACTGGCTCCACTCAGGGCCGGCAGGATTTTTTTCCGCTGTCTTTTTGGGGCGGGTGGAATAAAACTCGCTTTCATGAAAATCATTTACCCATTCCTGAACATTCCCGCTAATATCATATAGACCTAGCCCATTCGGTTTTTTCTGCCCTACCGGATGAGTTTTAATTCCGGCATTATTTTTGAACCAGGCGTAAGCATCTAATCCCTTTTCATTATTCAGTCCTGCCCAGTCTTCCTTTTTTCCGGCGCTCCTTGCAGCATACTCCCACTCTGCCTCAGTCGGCAGCCTGTACTTCCCTTCGGTCATACGATTTAACTTGCGGATAAACTCCTGTACATCTAAATAACTAACATTCTCTACAGGACAATCTTCACAGTAAGCATGTGATGACGGATAATTTCCCATGACAGCCTTCCACTGTTTCTGGGTCACCTCGTACTTTCCAATATAAAAATCATCCAGACAGACCTTATGCACCGGCTTTTCATCAGGGTCTCCATCCCCAATTACATCACCCATGTCAAAGCACCCCGCCTTTACTATGACCATACCATCCATCCCAGGTATGTTTGAAGGCGCGGGGTCGGCAAAGGAAACAGAAGAGAAAAGAATTGAGATTAAGATTAAGAAAAGTGTCAGGCCTTGATTTTTGACTTTATTATGTTTCATCCTAAAATCCCTTCCGGCGGGGTAAGAAAACCCCGCCTATCCATTTCTACGAGGATAGGCGGGACTTTCTTGTCCCGCTGATTTTCATGGCCCTTTGTGAACCCTCGGTTCATGGGGGTTCATCCGAAAATCACCCCCCCAAGCCCCCCCTTGAAAAAAGGGGGGGCTTGCCGTTGGCCATTGAGAACCTTTCCCCCCCTTAACAAGGGGGGGGTTGGGGGGGTGATTTTCATCCTCATTTGTGAAACCTCCGTTTCATGACAGTTCATCCGAAAATAAACCCCATCCCCACCCTATCCCTCCCCTTGAAGGGGAGGGGATATTGTAATCTTCCCCAGTATAGCCTTATGTTTTGCCCCTGTTGCTGAAGGGACATTTCCATGTAATTTGTTTAGCGTCCGGTAACCGAGGATTGCAAAACTGACGGCCTCTTTTGCCTGAGGGGGTATGCCGTATAAAGAAATTTGATTTACCGCAATACCCTCTTTTTTAAATCCTTCATTGATACGACTCATAAGCAATCTGTTTTTTACACCGCCGCCGGTTAAAATAACCTCATCCGGATGAAACTTTTTTATTGCACGATAGACAGTTATTGCCGTAAGGTGCGTGAGTGTTGACACAATATCCTGAGGCTCTGCCTTCCTGTATCTATAAAAAATCTCCTCTGCCAAATCAGTTCCAAATGTTTCTCTTCCTGTAGATTTCGGCGGCCTCTTACTGAAAAAAGGATGAGACAGCAGTTCGATCAACAAACTGTGGATTGGTTTTCCTAAACTCGCAAATGAGCCGTTGAAATCAAGGGTAAGCTTTCCTTTAGACCATATCCTCATTGCCTCATCAATAAGAGAATTTCCCGGCCCTGTATCAAAGGCAACTGTGTCATCAATATGCTCCCTGATTATGGTTACATTAGCAATGCCGCCTATATTTAATACCGCCCTGACCTTCCCCTCCGTTTTAAATAGCAGATAATCTGCCATAGGCACAAGCGGCGCCCCTTGCCCGCCTGCAGCCATATCTGCTGTTCTGAAATCGGATATTGTCAATATGCCGGTTCGTTCTGAAATTACTGACGCCTCACCTATTTGCAGTGTTGAGCCTGTCCTTCTGCCGGATGGCGGGATATGATATACCGTCTGACCGTGAGAAGCAATAGCATTTATATCTTCCGGTTTAAATCCGGTTTTTTTGAGTAATGATAATACGGCCTCTGAAAAGACCTCACCCAATCTGAAATTCAATCGGCATATCAGCTCTGTATTGCCGTTGAATGAATCTCTGATTTCTGCTCTGAGAGAAACTGGATAAGGAGTGTGAATATGTTTGAGGAGGGTAATAGTTATGTTATCAAAAAAACCTCGTTGCTCACCCCCACCCTGACCCTCCCCCCTCAAGGGGGAGGGAATACTCTTGGCACCCTTTCCCTTGAAGGGGAGGGGATAAGAAATCTCCACAAGTGCGGCGTCTACGCCATCGTGTGATGTGCCGGACATAAGGCCGATTATACGCATAACCTTCTTCTTACCGGCCATGTTCCAATACATTCCTTAATGAACCATCTGATGATTCAAGCATATTTACTGCATCTTCACGGCTGAGTTTTTTCCTATACATCAATACTGCTGTTTTTGCATTTCCACCGGATTTAATTAAAAGTCCCTCTGCCTCTTCCATTCCACACCCTGTAATCTCTTGTATCATCCGCTTTGCACGGTTTTTCAATTTTATGTTGGAAGGGATTACATCTATCATATACCCTTTATATACCTTACCAAGTTTAATCATTGCCGCAGTTGAAATCATGTTAAGTACCATCTTTGTAGCTGTCCCTGCCTTTAATCTTGTTGAACCTGCAACAATCTCCGGGCCGACCGGCAGTTTTATAATCCCATCAAGAAACCCATACTCTGCATCATTACATTCCAGCAGCCAGCACACAGCACCTCGTCTTTTCCCTTCTCTCAAGGCAGAAATTGTAAACGGAGTTTTGCCGCTTGCCGATATGCCGAGAAGAAGATCCACTGAACTTATTCCTGCAACAGCCATAGTCCCTGCTGTCTCATCATCCTCCGCCCCCTCAACCGCCTCCGTAAGCGCCTTCTCTCCGCCTGCTATTATACCTTTTACAATGCTTGAAGATACCCCGAATGTCGGCGGCATCTCTGAGGCATCAAGGACACCGAGCCTCCCGCTTGTACCGGCACCGATATATATCAAACTGCCGCCTGATTCTATGGTACTGACAACATCAGCAATAACCCTCTCAATCGAATCCAACGCAGTTTTAACAGAATCAACTACACATTGATTTTCCTTGTCCATAATCCGGATTATTTCTGTTAAAGAAAGTGCATCTATATTTTCCGATAGAGGATTTATTTCTTCTGAAAGCATTAAAGTACCTATCTATAAAAGTATATTTCGGGGAATCATAATATCATATTTTTGAGGAAATAAAATACTGGGAGAATTTATCAGGAAAATCAGAAAGGTATTTTAACGTTGAAACCTACATAATACTTATCTACAATAATGCTGGGAACAATCATATCCTTATTTGTATAAACACGGAGTGCATTTAGTGAAGCCTGCGTAAGAGAAACCAGAAATATTGCCTCCTTCTTTATGCCTGTTGTTTCAGCTATCCCGATTGGGTCGAACTTTTCGTTCTGATAAGGGCTGACATAAAAGGCATACGTTGTGTACCAGAGAAAATCCGTCATACTGAAGAACATTAAGGCGCTATTATAAGTGGATTTGTCATGTGCCCTGTAGCGCCTTAAAGAATATTCAAAGGTATAGCTTGATGCAAGCTCACCTCCGAGATGATATGCAGGTTTTGCCCTGTCATCAATATCTGTTACAGTACTAAGCCCGAAGAAGAAACTATCCTTGTCCCTTTTGAAGAAACTGAGATTATTTCCTTCTGCACCGACCTGATTCGCCACTACAAAGTGACCTGTTTCATGAATACCGAGATTAGTAAGGAATGCAAGACCGACTGCCGGAATGTCCGCATAATCAAATGCTGATGCCTTAACCGGAAACATGCTTAAAACAACGATGAAAAAAATTATTATAAAATTTGAATTTAACCTTTTCAATGCTGACCCTTACTTGTTGCCTTACTTGTTGAATGACATCCTTGTTGCACCCTCTGAATGCCGCAACTTTTAATCATTTTATCGGTCAGCAGAAACAACATCTTTACATGTTAAAGTTTAAATCATGTACTCCGATTGAAGTGCATATCTTTATCCTGAAGCAAAAAAATCAGTACAACTAAAAATACAACAGGGGATAAAAACGAAATATGAAAGAATCTACTAAATGTTATGATGAGATTACTTTGAGTCTGCAGGTTAATAAAAAAATCGGTGAGATTAAAATAGATGTACTGGAACATGAATCGCTGAATAAGATTATGGAAATCCCTCCTCAGATATTATCAGATATAAAGAGGCAGATTGAAGAAATATCAGAACTACTTTTTAAACCGGAAGAAATCAGAAAAGGGTACGATAGGAAATAGCGCCGATGCCGGATTATTGTGAATCGCCTCTTTCTATCTTCGAAGAAAAATAATAGCTTATCACCATTATAAAAACAATAACAGCATATATTCCTATTTGAGCCAGCGTTATCCATCCCTCTGCCAAACCGAGGGCCAGTTTCATTTGTATGATAAGAATCCCCCTGATGCTGGCAATAACACCGATAAAAAGAAATGGGCTAAGAGTAAATGTATGACGTTTTAACTGTCGTATTACCTGCCGGAATAACTCCATCAGAATAAGTACGAACATCAGGTCGCTAATAATATGGGGAATCGAGTGCTCATAAAAATAATAGAAATCCGAATACGCCTCAAACAATAGTATTACCGCAAGAACAACAATACCAACGGCAACAAGAGTGAGTAATACATCATCAAAATAACTCAACCACCGGCACAGGAAATTGATAACCTGATTGGGTTTCTGAGTTTCCGGTTCCAATGTATTCATAATAGATTAAAATAACAAAAAAGATATTGCCGTGTCAATTTACTCGTACCTCAATGCTTCGATCGGCTCAAGCAAAGAAGCCTTGTACGCAGGGTAGAATCCGAAGAATATACCTACAAGGCCGGAAAAACCGAAGGCAAGGACGATTGACAGAGATGATACGATAGTAGGCCAACCGGCAAGTTTTGATAATATGCCGGAGCCTGATACACCGATTAGAATTCCTGCAATCCCGCCGATTAATGACAATGTAAGCGCCTCTATTATGAATTGTAACCTTATGTCCCACGTCTTCGCCCCTACTGCCATCCTTATCCCAATCTCTCTTGTCCTTTCTGTTACTGAGACAAGCATGATGTTCATAATACCTATACCGCCGACAACAAGAGAAACAGATGCAATAGCCCCTAACAACAAGGTCATAACTTTTGATGACTGCTCTGCCGCCTGCATCATTTGGGTAAGATTCCTTACAGTAAAGTCATCCTCCTGCTTAGGGCCGATGTGATGTCTCTGCCTCAGCAATTCTGTTATCTGCCTGCCAGCGGTGTCTAAATCTTCAGTGCTTTTTGCTTTTACCATCATTATCCGTATCATCCCGGGGAATGCAGTACCAAATAGCTTTTTTTGTGCTGTCGTTACCGGAACAATAATAATGTCATCCTGGTCCTGCCCCATTACGTTCTGTCCCTTTTCTGCAAGAACCCCGATTATTGTAAATGGAATCTTCTTGATCCTTATAATCTGCCCTATAGGGTCCATACCGCCGAAAAGATTATCAACAACCGTCTGCCCTAATAACGCCACTTTTGCAGAACTCCTTACATCCTGCTCAGTAAATGGCCTGCCTGATTCCAGTAGACAGTCTCTGACATTCAACACAGCCGGTGTAGTGCCGGTAACACCTGTTGACCAGTTCTGGTGGCCATAAACAACCTGTGCAACGCCGTTATGAACCGGTGCTACATCAGACACTGCAGAACATTCCTTCTGAATAGCAGCGGCATCGCCTATAGAAAGGGTCGGCTGTGAACCCGGCCCCATCCTCACCCCTCCTGATGTGGTAGCGCCGGGCACAACCATCAGAAGATTGCTCCCCATACTTGAAATCTGTGCGGCAATCTGTGTGCTCGCTCCTGTACCGATAGCAAGCATAGCAATCACAGCACCCACACCGATTATAATGCCGAGCATTGTTAGGGCCGAACGCATCTTATTTATCATCAATGCCCTGAAAGAGATCTTTATTGTTGCCGGTATATTAATCATGATAATTTAATTGGTTAATTGGGGAAATTCTAATACTGCTGCTCGTGCTATCCTCGCCATGTTGGAATACTAAAGTATAGTTATTTGTTTGTCAATTGAATGGGATGTATCCCGAATTATCCCGGTATTTTTCTGGTATTTTTTTATGATATTTTTTCTATTGACATCAATATTATTTCTTGCTATTTTTGTGATTACTTTTAATAAAGAAGGAGATTAACTACCCAGAAGATTATTCCAAAATTATTATAGATAACCGTTAACAAAACTGAAACAGGAGGTTAACCATGGGCCTAATAGAAAATGTATTAGAATCCTTTAGGACAACAGCCGCACATCCTAAAACCACAAACCCTGAATCAAGATGTGCACCGTCTATAACCTACTCTGGTACTGAAGTCACACCTGTCAAACTTGGCCTGCCCAAAGAAATAGATTCAGTCTGCCCGGAATGTATGGAGATCATCAAAGCCACACTCTATCCTGCAAACGGTAAGGTCTGGATAGAAAAGACCTGCAAAGAACACGGACATTTCAAAGACATCTTTTACGGAGATATTGACCTTTATTTCAAATGTGAGAAATTCTGGTATGGTGATGGGAAAGGTGTGGAAGACCCTCCTGTAAAGAACGCAACGATCTGCCCCACACAGTGCGGACTGTGTAACATGCACCTTAGCCACAGCGGCCTGCCCATAATGGATTTAACCAACAGATGTAACCTTACCTGCCCTGTATGTTTTGCAAATGCCAATACCTCCGGTTATCTCTATGAACCCTCGTTTGATGAAGTAGCAAAGATGCTTGAGACCCTTATCAATCAGAAGCCGGTTAAGGCCGACAGGATACAATTCTCAGGCGGTGAACCGACAGTAAGGCCGGACTTCCTGGATATTGTAAAAAAGGCAAAAGAACTCGGGTTCTATTACATCCAGGTAAATACAAATGGTATTAAAATGGCAGACTTTGAGTTTGCCCAGGCAGCAAAGGAGGCAGGTGTGCAAAACCTCTATCTCCAGTTTGACGGCCTTTCAGATGAGATATATAAAAAGACACGCTCAAAATCAATATTTGAATATAAGATAAAGGCAATTGAAAATGCAAGAAGGCTTCAGATGGATGTTATCCTTGTGCCTGTTATAGTACGCGGCCTCAACGACAATCAGGTCGGGGATATAGTAAGGTTTGCAGTAAAAAACAGTGATGTAATAAGCGGCATTGCATTTCAGCCGGTCACGTTTACCGGAAGATACAGTCAGAGCCACAGGCTTGAAAAGAGATATACCATGGGCGACCTCGGACGCGACATAGAGAGGCAGACAGGCTACATAGATGCAATGAGGGACTGGTTCCCGATCGGGTGTACATCTCCACTCTCTAAACTTGCATCAGCAATCAACGGGGACCCGGTTTTTACACTTTCACTTCATCCTCACTGCTCACAGGGTACTTATCTTTACGCAGATGATGACGGAAATGTAACTCCTGTCAGTTCTTTTATTGATATGGAAAACTTTCTGAGAGAGGTGGTAGAACTCTCAAGGACACTCAAGCCCTCAAGGTTTGAACTACTTTCCAAACTCAAGGTAATGAACAGGCTGAAGAAATATTATAATGAGAAGAATGCACCAAAGGGTCTCACCTTTGATAAGTTTCTTGCATCTCTTGATGGTTTTCAGGACCAGAATTTACGAAGGATATATGTAGGTAAAAATGGCAGCGGCCGCTACTACAACCACTTCTTCGTAGCAGGCATGCACTTCATGGATGCCTATAACTTCAGCGTTGAAAGGGTCATGAGGTGTGTTATTCATTATATTGACCCTAAGGGCCGCCTGTACCCGTTCTGTGCCTATAACAGTGCCCCTGTCTATCGCAAGAGGATTGAGAAAAAGTTCATGATCCCCCCGGATATACTCAAGGAAAAGATTATATCAGAGGGCAACCCGAAAGAGCTTGAGCTGATAGCAAAGAAGATGGGGGTTTCGTCTTAGAAGACGTTAAACGTAACTATTTACCGTGCTTTTAAGAAAGGGGTAAAGTCTATTTAAACAATAAACTTTACCCCTTTTTATTTCCAAAACAGTGTTTGAATATGGCATTAACATTGTGTTATACTAAGGCAGGTCGGGAGGAGTCCATTCATGAATACTAAAGAATTCCAGAATGAAATCAAAATCCATATTGAGGCGAAGTATCCTGTTTTGTGGCTTGTATCCTTTGAGGAACGAAGGGTTGAGAAGATCATGGAGGAGTTGTGTAAGACCATAGACTTCAAGTACTGGGCATGGTCTGTGTCAAGGGGGCTTTACAGCGGTGAGAAAAAGAAATGGGACCCTCTTGGAAGGGAAAAGGTACTTACTACTATTGAGGAAAAGATTGTTAAAAGCGAGTCTGAAAGCAATCTCTTCTTATTAAAAGACATTTCAGGATACTTCAACTCCCATGAGTTTCTGAGAAAGTTCAGGGACATCCCAACCATTATTGATGAGCGAAACTCCATGAATACCATCTGCATCCTTTCACCGACACTGACTGAGATACCGCCGGAATTAGAGGAAGACATCATAGTCATTGAACTCTCTTTACCTGAGTATGATGAGATTGAAGAGATGGTTTCATCAACCTTTGCAAGGATGATCCCTGAGAAGTGGTACCCCTCTCAAAGGGCAATATTATATAAGTCACTGCAGGGCCTCTCCATGGACAATATCAGAAGGGTTGTGAGAAAGGCCATAAGCCTTAATAAGGGTCAGTTAAACGAGGACTGCATATCATTCATTCAGGAAGAGAAACAGCAGATCATAAAAAAACAGAAGATACTGGATTACTATACACATAAAGAAACCATAGAACATATAGGCGGTCTTGATGAGATAAAGAGGTGGTTTATTGAAAGGGAGCATGTTTTCCGTCTGAGTAAGGAGAAGGTTGATACACTTGGCCTTGATACACCGAGGGGACTTCTTCTTATCGGGGTGCCGGGTTCCGGAAAGAGTCTCTGCTGTAAGGCATTGGCAGGGATATGGAACCTCCCCCTTCTGAGGCTTGATGTAGGGAAGCTGTTCGGTTCTACTGTCGGTGAATCAGAGAAAAACATCCGCAGGGCCATCCAGTTGGCAGAAGCAGTAAGCCCCTGCATACTCTGGATTGATGAGATAGACAAGGCATTTGGGGGGGTCAGCGGATTTCAGGGTGATTCCGGTACCCAGCTCAGGGTCTTTGGTACGTTTATTACATGGCTGCAGGAAAAGGTAAAACCTGTATTTGTTATTGCCACTGCAAATAATCCGAGAAACCTACCCCCTGAGTTATGGAGAAAGGGGAGGTATGATGAGGTCTTCTTCGTAGATCTGCCGAGTGTTGAGGAGAGGGAAGAGATATTCAAAATTCATCTTGAGAGCAGAGGGCAGAGCATATACCGCCTGAATATGGTAGAGCTTGCCCAGAACAGTCAAGGGTACACAGGTGCTGAGATAGAACAGGCTGTGAAGGATTCCATTGTGACCACCTTCAATATGCTTCACCAGGGCAGGAGAGATGAGGAAGTTGAGACAATGATTGACGGACTGTCATCTCTTAACCTGACACAGGCAACACTTCTTAAATCAATAAGAAATATCACCCCGCTATCTGTCTTGAAGAAGGAAGAGATTGATGAATTAAGGACATGGAGTTACAGACGTGCAAGGCCCGCATCACGTTCACTCTTTATGCAAAGGGTCGAGAACCTTGGTGACCAGGAAAAGAGGAACATTGCGGTTCACGAGGCAGGTCATACATTGATGATGTGGCATCACTTCAAAAAAACACCTGTTTTCGTCAGCATAGATAGTTACAAGGACTTTACTGCATTCATACCTACAGGTGAGGCAATGGATAACCTTTTTACAAAGGCTGACCTACAGAAAGAGATCGGCGTCATTCTCGGAGGTATGGTCTCAGAGGAAGAATATCACGGTTCTGATTTAAAGACCGTCGGCGCATCTCAGGACCTCCTTGAGGCCACAAAAATCTCGCGAAAGATGGTAGTAGAATATGGTTTCGGGGATACCATAAAACATGCAAGCCTCATTGCTTTGCAGGATATTGCACTGATGTCAGGCAGAGAGATATTTGAGGATGTCCAGAGGATTCTGGATAATGCAAGAACAGAAACTGAATCAATCCTCTCAAGGAACAAAGAGGTAATTTTACAACTTATAAAATCGCTTGAGAGAGATATATTAATGAATGGCGAGGCATTGGCGGAGTTTTTTAAATATAATAGCATAGCGTAAACAGAGGAAGAAGTTAGAAGTAAGAGGTTAGAAGTAAGAAAGAAGGGGACGGTGAATGTCGTTTTATTGTGTAATTAAAACTGAGCTATCCAATAAAAAATATATAGTAGCAGCACTCTCAGAGATGCAGAAGCGGGGGGAGATTACAAAGTTTATAGTAAATGAGAAGAAAGAGCGGATAGAGGTAAACAGGGAAGGTGAGATTGTTAATATAACAAAAGAAAAAGAGACCAATAATTTTGAAATAGCAGGAATCTCACGACCGGCAAGAGAGATTACAGACAGGCTAAAACAGCTTTATGCGTATGAATCTATCAAAGATAACCTCCCGCTTGATTTTGAGATAGCAAGGGAGACGGAACAGGCAGGGGAGATTGTGATAATGTTGAAAGGATAATTTAGAGACAAGAGGCAAGAAGTAAGACGTTAGACGTAAGACGCAAGAAAGAGAAGAACATGGATCGGCAGATAAAGATAAAGATTACTAAAGACGGTAAGGTGGAGATTGATTCTTCTATCTTTAATGACTGCACTGAGGTCGCAGAGCATTTAAAGAAGGTGCTTGGTAAGGTAGAAAAGTTTGATGTAAAGGATGAGACAGAGGCTTATGCTTATGAGAGGCTGAAGATAAAAGAATAAAGCATGGTGTCAGATGGGTCGTCATAATATAATCAATGTACATTCAATCATACCCTGTTCAAGGGTGAACGGCCCGGGAAAGAGATTGGTTGTATTCTTTCAGGGGTGCAGCCGGAAATGCTTGGGTTGTTTTAATCCTGCTACCCATTCGTTTGAAGAAAATCAATTATACTCTGCGGAAGATATCCTGAAGAACTTCCTCCTGCCGGATACAGAGGGTATCACTGTCAGCGGCGGCGAGCCATTTCTACAGGCTAAGGGATTGTTACAGCTTTTGAAAGCGGCAAAAGAGGAATATGGGTTGTCAACAGTGGTTTATACAGGGTTTAACTATGAAGAACTTAAAGGCTATACCCCCCCTCCCCTTAATTCCCTCCCGCAAGGGGAGGGGAAAACGGAAAAACCTCTCCCAAACTTTATAGATTGGGTAGAGGGTGCTAAGTTTATTTCCTCCCCCTTGAGGGGGGAGGGTAAGGGTGGGGGTGAGCACCAGCCTGTTTTAAACCATATTGACGTCCTCATAGACGGTGCATACAAAGATGAACAGAAAGAACCGACCCTCCTTGCGAGGGGTTCTACAAATCAGAGATTATTATTCTTATCAAACCGCTATCAGGAAAAGGATTTTTATATGCCGGCAAAGGTTGAAATAATTATCAGCAGGGATGGGACTATAAAGGAAACAGGCTTCAGCAGGGTTGATATATATAAGGCAGCTTGATCCGCTGTTAAGGCAAAGCCCCCCTCACCCTGACCCTCTCCCGCAAGGGGAGAGGGCGGCTAATGTTAATTCCCCTTCCCTTGAGAGAAGAGGGAACTAAGATTATTCCCTCCCCCTTGAGGGGGGAGGGTCAGGGTGGGGGTGAGCTATGGAGATTTTTAAATGAGTACAACAGAAACCACACCTCATGAAGAAATATCGTGCATTAGAGATACTTTTAATGCTGTAAAAAATATTACTGATATTCATGACAAAAAGAGGATCCTTGTACGCTGTATCAATTGTATAAAGGAGATACCCAAGACTTATGAGTCTATGTCCGCATACCAGTTATGTGTCAGCCTTGCAAACAGTGTAAAATCCCCTTCTGACAGGAAGGCACTGCTCCTTGTGATAGCAGGGGAAATACCGCGTGATCCTGAGTTCTCTTCCCTTTATGCCGCTGTGATGAAAGATGCGGTACTTGCATCAAATAATATCGAAGACCCAAAGACAAGGAAGGACTCACTGCTGAAGATAGCGGATGAAATCCAGGAAAAACAATCCCTGCACCCGCTCTATGTTCAGGCAATATCAAACGCAATAAAGGCAGCAAATGAGATAAAGGATTCACAGCACCGGATACACGCACTTCTCACTATTGCAACTGACCTCCCGAAAACACACGAGCTTAATCCCCTGCGCCTTAATGCATTTAAACATGCACTTAATCTTTCAACTACAATAAATCAGGTATCCCAGGCAACTTATTATGACAGGAAACTACTGGATGAAATAGCAAGGACTCTCCCCAAGAGCTGTGATTATGCCTTCTACAGGCAATACACACTGCTTGGAATAGCAAAGGAGATACCTAAGACAGGAGAGTTCCTTACCTTATATAAAGATGCTATAAAACTCGCCATTGCTGCGGCTACTACTATTGATGAACCTTATTACAGGAAATATGCACTTTGCTATATCGCAGATGAGGTTCGTTCAACACACGAATTATATCCATTATATAAAGAGACCGTGAAGGAGGCATTCAAGGCATCTGCTGAGATTGTTTCCCCGCTGGCAAAGATCCACGCCCTTATAGAGATGCTGAAAGACTTTGCTAAAAATCCTGACTTTTTCCCACAGATACAGTATGCCCTGAAAAATATACTTGAATTCTATTCAATATCAAAGATGATAAAAGAACTCTCGCCGATGGAGATAATTGACTTCATACTTGTTGCTGAGGATAAAGGGGTTATCAAGGACTCGACAAAGTCAAAGAATACAAAACTAAAGTACGGGGAAATGCTTGCAAAGGAGCTTGAAATAATCGGGCCGATGTTAAATGATATACGTCTTATAGACATCCTTAAACCATATACCCATATATGGATTCAACCCAAAGATTTAAGAGATGCAGTCAGTACAATCGTTGACCGGCTTGAAGAACTAAAAAAACGTTTTCATGGGAAAGAGATTCTCAAACCTGTCTTCAGTCATGAGCACTTCACCTCCCGCAGAGAGCAGGCAATTGAAAATATGTCCGTTAAGGTTGAAGAAAAGTCCTGCATATCAATAGACATTGGGGCTACCAATACGGTTATTATGAGGAAGAAAAAAGGTGTCCAGCCGGAGTACGTCACTCTGAAATCAATCTCAAGACAGCTTAACGGTGTCTCTATTGTCCCATCAATACTAAGCCCCAAATCAGATATAATAGGCGCTGCGGCAGTTAATACCTCGGATAATGATGTAATAATAAACTTTAAGAAGATGCTTCTGGAAAATCAGAAGGAATCCAAAAAATACATGGAGAAGTTTCTTACAATACTGCATCAGCATCTCCGTGATGAGGTATACACTACATCAAAATGGATGACAATGCTATCAGGGTTCTCAGGCGGAATATCAGACAAACTTTACACAACCGTGCCAATCGGATTCCCTGGATATAAACGGTCAGTAAGAGAGATACTGGGCAGGATAATGAAGGGGACAGAGATTGAGATACTTGAAGAGCCCCTTGCAGCGGCCATCGGTTATCAGATGGCGGACCAGAAAGATAAGATAGTATTGATTATAGATTTTGGCGGGAGTACCCTCGATACCATGATACTGCGGCTTAACATAAATAATGTCCATGTTATTGCTAAACCGGACAGATCCAAGATGCTCGGCGGTCATGATATTGATATATGGCTTGCAGGATACCTCGGTGAAAAGCTAGGACATGGCGGAGATAAACCTTCCCCTGAATTAATAAAAAAGGCAGAAGACATTAAGATATCGCTATCCGACAAAAACGAAGCAGTGTTTACCTGGAACGGTACTGATATATGTAAGATTAACAGAAAGGTCTTTGAAGAGGTACTGAACAATCACGACTTTTATAAAGGCGTAGATCAGTCAATATCGTATATCCTGTGGAAGGCGGAGAAGGTTGGTATTAAGAAAGATAAGATAGAGGCAATACTGCTTACCGGCGGTTCATCCCAGATACCATCTTTTAAAGAGAAGGTATCCTCTCTATTTCCAAGGCTTGAGGAGAATAACTCAATCTATAACCACAGCCCATTTTCAGCAGTTGCAATGGGGGCGGCTATGTTTGCATCAAGGAATATTAGTGACAAACATTTAGGCCTGGCTTATGCCATCAAATATCAGACAGAGGACAAACAAGTACCGCCCGCTTATGAGATTATATTTGAAAAAGGGGAGGCATATCCATTTGAAAAAACATTCAGGATAAATCCGGCCCGGACAGTAGGCGAACAGAATGAGATGTTCCTTGAGTTATTTGAAATCCCTGAAAAAAACATAACAAGGAGATGGGAAAAACAGGGGGGCGTTGAATTTATAAAACAGGTGATGAAACCTGAAGAGGATATGGCCTTAAAAGAACTGAAGATTATCACACTGCAGCTTGATGAAACTATAGATGAAGAGGTTCATGTAACATTCACACTCAATGATTCAGGACAGATAAAGATAAAGTATGGAAAGAACCATAGGGAGGTGGATACGGGGATAAGGCTTCAGTGAGCTGTAAGCAGTAAGCTGTAAGCTGTGAGCAGAAGTTAGAAGCAAGATGCAAGAAGTAAGAAGTAAGAAAGAAGAGAAAACTGAAGCTATGTAACGATATGTTTATACATTATCACCAGCCATGCAATAAATAGAAAAAGCCCTAGTCTGCTGCCGTATTTGTAAAACTTCACATTTCTTACACACAATATCTTTCCGCCTATTAATACGAATCCAAATATCCAGCCGATGACTGGCCACATTTTTAAGCCGCCTATAGAGCTTAGGGACATGGTTGCCAGTATTACATAAGCAATACATGACAGATAGCCGTTCACCCTGTGCATTGTTGCCGACATTGCACCAAGCAGCTTATCCCTTTTTACAACCTGCAATCCTGAGATGAAGCTCATTGTTGCAAGGACAAGGCCGGCAGAGGCAATGATCATATTTGTTTCAAACATGCTCTTCACGGTAGAAAATTAAAAATATTCTCCTCTCCACCCAATACAGTAATACACCGAGGTATATCAGCAGAATAGGCAGGATAATATAGAAGTTAGTCCATGTAGGGTTTTCAGATACATCATTACCGGTGGAATTGCTCATAATGATTCCATAAGTATTTCTGTAAACCTTGTTGCCCTTAATCGTATTATTATTAGCAGACCAAAGGGTAATTCCATTCCATTCATTCAGGCTTGCACTGTTGTCCGTCACTTTATTAGAGTTGGCAGAAATAAGGAATATCCCCTTTTCTCTGTTGGAATCAGCCTCATTCCTTTCAACAACATTTCCATTTGAAGCCTCAAGATATATCCCTGTCTGGTCATTTGATTTGGTTTCATTACCTGTTAAAGAGTTATTATCAGAGGAATAAAGGAATATACCATTTCTATTCTCTATACTCTTATTTTCGAGGAGTTTTGAGTTAGTCGTTTTGTATAGATATATTCCTGATATAGCAGATCCAGTGGCAGTAAAACCTATAATGGATACATTATTGGTATCCATCACCTTAATGACCGGTTCTGATGTATTTGACGGTTTGAGGACTGTTACATCAGCGCCTTTTTCTGATTGTAAAGTAAGGGGCTTAGAGATAACTATATTTTCATGGTAATTCCCATTCCTGACTATTATGGTATCACCGGACTGGGAGTTCTCTACTGCATCATGGATGGTCTTAAAATTATCAGGTACATTAATAGTTGCAGCATCAGAATTGATAACAGATAAAAAGACTATTATACCAACAAGAATAAATAGTAATTTCCCCTTCATTTCACTTGACCACTTGAATCCTTGAACCCTCGACCCCTTGAATCCTTTTTTTATTAACAACAGCTATCATCTTTAGCTCCGGCTAATTTAGCTGCTGCAACTGCCTCATTATATTGCTCACGTCTTGCATCAGGCTCTCCGTGGCTGTGTACAAGTGCACATCTCTCCCCATGCTCGATCTTTTTGTGATTTTTCTCTATCTTTGCCATCTCTTCAAGGAGACGCTTCTTACCTTCTGCATCAAGACACTGATCTATCACCTCAAAAAACTCCTCATCCTCTTTACGTATGTGATTCCGTAAATTTGCCAGGGCAGAACCAAAAACTCCATCAAGGATATCCCCTTCTCTTAGTCCATCTTTAATAGAATGGAGAAGGGCCTCAAGCTCCCTATGGTCTTCCTTCATTATAGAGATTTCACCGGATGTGAGGGATGACGCCTTTTCAAGCATTGGGAATAAAATTCCCTCTTCCTTCTCTAAAGAGTGGAGGGCGATATCATCCTCAACTTCTGATACAGTAACCCATAAGCCGTCTAAATCTCTCCGCTTAATCATGTTCTCGATGAGTTCAAGTTTTTTCAATACAACATTGTGTTCTTCTTTCAGTATCTCCATTGGGTCAGTAAGCCGCTTCAACTCTTTTTCCTCTGCTGATAGTTCTATCTGCGGTTCATCCTCTATGCCTGCGTCTTTTACATCTACAACTTGCAGTGTCTGTGTAAAGCCAAGACGGCAATAGCCGCGCGGACTTTTGAAAAGATTTTTATCCTCAAAAGATTCCGAGAGCTGATTAAACAGAGATTCATCTATATGCAGGACACCCTGTTTGCACTTCTTAATCTGGCAAGACTGATGTAAACATTTATATTTTACCTCAAGAAACCGCTCTGCCATGGTTTTTGTCCCCTCCTGTTATGATGCTTCTTGCGAAATTTTCCATCGCTCACCCTCCCCCTACCCCCCTCCCGTCAAGGGAGGGGGAATACTCTATGTACCCTCTCCCCTGGCGGGAGGAGGGTCCGGGTGAGGGGGAAATTATTTGCTTTGTTCCTTACTTCTGTTCACTTCTAACTAATCACTATCCACTAATCACTGCCTTTACTACCTTGCGTGCTCATCCCCTTCAGGAAGCAGTTCTGCATTATCAATTACAGGGATACCGAATTTGTCATTAAATTTTGTCACGAAATATAAGAGTGTCCTGTAATTAAGGAGAAGGCCTCTGTACAACTGCGTCTTTGTAAGGCTGTCAAAATAGAATTCATAAGAAAACTGTACCTGCCTTACTATACCGGACTCATCCAGGTTCATGTCATAACTGCAATCTGAGAATATCAGGTCCTTCCTTATCTCATTATACAAGCTATCCCGTTCTTCTTCTGACATCGCCTTTATTTTTTCCATGTGCTCAGGTGCAATTGATACACCATTCAACAACAATACTAATGACGGGTAATCCTTAGGTTGGATTACACGCTGTTTCTTCTGTGTACCGAGCGGATAATCAAGTTCATAGTGAAAATTTGAGTTGTTATCCTTTACCTCATCCATATTGTGATGGTTTTCCTTTAGCCACTTTAATATGACATTCTGTGCCTCTTCAATTGTTGTATATTCCAAAACTTTATTCCTCCCATTCCTAATTTTAAATTATTAATTAATATTTTTTTTATTCGTGTCCGGAACCTATCTCTGCCTTATACGCCTGACATACCTGTGAACAACGCGTGCAATAGAAAGTGTGAGTCAGGTCATACTCAGCGTAGACCGGACATGTCTCACAGAGACAATCTTTCTCCCACTTGATAGTCTTACTTGTACCTACCATAGGAAAACAAAAACCTATCGGGTCATCACTCTTTACATAAGTAGGGCACGTTGTACATAAACACTTGCCTGTTACATAATCCTGCTTTGCTGCATACTCCTCCTTTCCCATATCCTCTACATGAAAAGGATCAAACTCATGAATGTTTCCCATAACCCACCTCCTCTTGTTAATTGTTAACAGTTATTATAATCAGATAGCTATCGCAAAGGTGTGTTATCAAATTGATATACGTATGATAAAGCTACTCAAACCTGTTTGTCAAGGCAAAAAATAAGGGAACAGAAACTATCTCTGTCCCCTTATTAAAACAACAACAAACATCCTTTATCTACATCTTAAACAGCCTTCTGATGCTTATGGATTCTCGGCTATATACCTCTCTCTCTCAGACTCGGATAACTTGTGCCACCAGGTCTTTCCAACGCCCCAGTCACCTCTCTCTGCGCCTGGCTTAGTGTAATATACCCAGTTGAGTAAACTACCTATAACGTAGAATATCAACGCACCCCAGAAAAATGCCTTTGCTGAGCCATAAGCAGCTATAGAAGCACCGATCAGTGAAGAGAATATGAACGGTCCATAAGCAGCCCAAGCCCCTGTCCATCCAAGTATCGCCGAACCCATTCTCGGATTAAATGCATACGCAATAGGGAACTGTCTGAAAGTGGAGAAATTTCCGATGCCTGCCATAAGGAATATCCAGAGCATTATCCAGACAAAGGCAGGAAACATATTCAAATCTGTTGGTGTAAGATAGCCGCCAAAAATCAGGGCAAGGCATCCTAATATCAACCCTACACCTGATACCATAGTAAATATTGCCCCTCCAAACTTGTCGGATAATGGACCACCGGCGAAGCGGATAGTAGATCCAATAAGCGGACCTAAAAAGGCATACTTCAGAGGGTCAGGGGCGAGGGCAGGGTCCATTCCATGTATGGCACCATAAATAGTTTTTATCATAAGAGGAAATGCTGCTGAAAATCCCGCGAACGAACCGAATGTCATTACATATATCCATACACAGAAATATGCATGTTTATTGTCTGTCATGTTTTTTACCAGCGTACCGACAGATACCTTTCTCATAGGTATGCTCTTTAAATAAATAAAGCTGATAATACCTGCAATGATCAACCACGGCACATACCATAATGCCGCATTCTGCACCCACATATCCTTCTTAATGATTTTCTTGACCGTTAAGTCTGTAATAACTCCGGCCTCATTTTTCTTAATCTCAACCTTCATACCCTTTGTTAAATCGCTCTCTGTAATTACTACGTCCTGGACACCGCCTGAAGGATTTTTTACAACCGTTATGAATTTAGCAAGCGCCTCATTTTTAACAACGACATCCTTGATGACTCCGGCATCTTTCGCAATCTTTACGTCAAAAACCGGAGTTGCTTTGGTAAATAGCTGCGGTCCGCCGACTGCACCAATGATCCCAAAGGTAACTATCCATGGCGTTACGAACTGTACCAGGCTCACACCGAAGTTACCGATTCCAGCTTGTAGCCCCATGGCAGTACCCTGCAGTCTCTTTGGGAAAAACAGGCTGGTAGATGGCATATATGATGAAAAGTCCCCGCCGCCAAAGCCGCATAGAAACGATATAATTAGAAAATGAATATATGGAGTTTCAAGATTTTGAACCGCGTAAGCAAGCCAAACCATTGGGATGAGTTTAATAAAATTTGCTATTGTTACAGTAGTCCTTGTGCCGAGAATCGGGATTAGAAATGCATGCACCGTTCTCATCATACCTGCGGAAAGGCCCGGCATGGCCGCAAGCCAGAAGAGCTGCATAGTATCAAATTTAAATCCTATATTAGGTAGGCGGACAACAACTGCACTCATCACAAACCATGTAGCAAATGAAGCCATTAAGCCGAATGTAGTAACAGCAAGAGTTCCCCATGCACGTCCACTCCCTTCAGATTTCCAAAACTGTGGGTCTTCAGGTTCCCATTTTTTTAACCATGACATAATTTTTACTCCTTACAATAATTAACTTCAAATTGAACATCTGTATTTTGATCAGCGTATATTTATCACCCATGTATTTTAAAGCGATTCCATCAAATGCTTCAATCTGGTGAGCTCTTACAAAAGCACCAAAACGATGTCATTCCCGCATGTTTTAAGCGGGAATCTATTGCTTTATGACCGAAAATCATATCCCCGATAAAAGATTTCGGGGATGACACAAACTTATGCAAGAACCTCAGGTATCTTTAATTAATTTTTTAAACAATTTATAATATGTGTTTCTTAGTTTTTATCACCCCCTTTTCTTCCCTTCTCCTCTTCATTAATAAGCCTCAGTTTAGCAACAAATTTTATTCTTTTATTCGTTCCTAAGCTCATGCTTAGTAACGGACACTGTTTAAAAAAAGCGGGGGCGGAACCTAATCCCACACCCCCCGCTTCTTTGTATACATCTATGAAATACTAACTTTCAACTAAATTTACTTATACTGTACAATGTTCTCTGTCTTTGGGTTTCTGTTATACCATCTAACCTGCTGATATGGTCTCCATAGATATGCATAAGGCCTGATAACCACAAAATGTGCAAGCCTTGTAAACGGCATTAATCCAATGAATATCATTGCATTAAAGATATGCACTTTTGTAATCAAACGTAGTCCAGCTACATAGCCGGCATCAGGCTGGAATGTGAAGATTGACCACATCCACGGCACTGCTGTTCCTGCATACCAATTTGAACCCCATCTGTACAGGATAGCATTCAGGAGTCCTGTTGCAACCTGTATTAACAGAACAATAAGTGTAATAACATCCCATCCTGTTGTTACTGCCTTTACCCTGTTGTCAGTAAGCCTCCTGTAGGTAAATACGAGAAGTCCGAAGAATGCAAGCAATCCTAATGCAAGGCCGGAAAGCTCAAGTAAGTAAAGCCTTACTGGTACGGCATTCCATGCAAGAATCCCTCTTGGAAAGAATAGCCCGAAAATATGAACAAGAAGAATCGTTATAATTCCATAATGCCATGGGAACGACCCATAGAACAGGACTGAGTTTTCCAAAAATTCTGATGACTGACTCGACCATGAGTATCTGTTAGTCCTGTATCTGAATATCAGTCCGACGATGCATATCGTAATGAATACATAAGGAAACGCACCGAATAATATATTGTTAATCATTTATTTGCCTCCTCCTTTACATCCCTGTCTATAATCTTATAAACAGCGTTGATAACATGATGGTAAGGGTTATCCTGTCTCTTTGCGAAATTTTTATAGACTTTTTCAAGGCATTTTATAAGAAAATCCTTCTCAAAATCCCTTTTTACCCCTTCTTCTTTCACAAAACCCAAAAACCTGAGTACAAGGGGGAGGTGGTCCGGAAGCTCCCCCTTGCCCAATGTCTCAAAAGGAAATTCAAACCTCCTGTACATGGTCTTTATGTTGACAAGATTATCCGACCTTTTAAAACCATCATAAATATGAGAACCCATATCGAGTGTAAAATCAGAAGACATCTCGAAGGTATAAGAGTATATTACCTGCAGTTCATCTATAGGTAATTTCACAATCGCCTTCTTAAATTCTTTTACAGAATTCACCACATCAGGCGGCAGTTTTTCCATGCTGCTGAAATTATTTATCAATTCGTCAACCTTGCTGACAATTTTACCCATATCACCAGGATAATCAAACATGCTTGCGAGCTGAGTATAAATGTCTTTACCCACGAGTGTCTCCATTATTTACCACTCCCTTCCAACAAATTCTCTTTTCTTGGTTCCGAAACCGACAGTACCTCTCTTCTCGTACATATTTCTCGGATCAGAGATAGTCTTTGATTCACGATGCGTTACAGGTATAACAAACCTCTCTTCATAAGTTGCAATAGAGTTAATCCTGTAGATATCTTCAGCATCCTGAACACTTAATCCGCACTGGGACATTGCTGACCTAACTGCACCTTCACCGACATCACCAAACCTCTTCTGTCTCCAGTACATCCTTACTGCCATCTGTTTCCTCAATGATTCCAAGACAAGGGCCTCATTGCCTGCTGCAAACAGATTTGCAAGGTACTTTAATGGTATCCTCATCTTGTCAATCTCATTGAAGAAATCATCAGCCTCAGGGTCGAACGTACCTCCCCTGTCTGCCTTTGCCTGATGGAGAATCGGAGATAGAGGTGGAATATAGAAGTTCATTGGAAGTGTCCTGAACTCCGGATGATTAGGAAGAGAGATTCTCCATTTCTTAAAGAGATTATATGCCGGAGAATTCTGAGCTGCCTTAATCCAATTATCTTCCATCCCTGCATTCCGTGCTGCTTCAATGACCTTTGGATCCTTGGGGTCAAGGATAATATCCCTCATCCCTTCCACAATCCTGTCATCCGGAAGTTTTGCAGTTGCCTCAATCCTCTCTGCATCATAAAGGAGTATACCGACTGTCCTGATTCTTCCTACACATGAGTGTGCGCAGGCATTTGCCTGTGCTGTCTCAACTCTTGGATAGCAGAATATACACTTTTCTGACTTTCCATTTGCCCAGTTGTAATAGGGCTTTTTATAAGGACATGCGCTTACACAGAATCTCCATGCACGGCATATATCCTGATCAAGGAGAACGATACCGTCTTCACCCCTCTTGTATAAGGCACCTGATGGACAGGATGCAACACAACCCGGGTTCAGACAGTGATTACAAATCCTCGGTACATAGAAGTAAAAGAGCTTGTGAAACTTGGTCAGGCACTCTTTCTGTGATGCTGAAAGGTTCCGCATGTTCGGATCGTTAGTCGCATAAAGAGGTGAACCTCCCATGTCATCATCCCAGTTTGGACCAAGTGATATCTTCTCCATGAATTCCCCTGTTATCAGAGACTTAGGCCTTGCTACCGGCTGGTCATCGCCTGCCGGTGCATTAAATAGGTTCTGATAATCAAAGGTAAAAGGTTCATAATAATCATCAATAGTAGGCAGATTCGGCTGAAAGAATATATTTGCCAAAGTCCTGATCTTTCCAGGGCCCTTTAATAGCTTCAAACGAAGCGCCCCGCTGCTGTTGACTTCCCAGCCGCCTCTATACCTCTCCTGATCCTCCCAGGTCACAGGATAACCTGTGCCTGGTTTGGTCTCTACGTTGTTCCACCACATATACTCCGCGCCTTGACGAGTGGTCCAGATGTTCTTACAGGATACACTACAGGTGTGACACCCAATGCACTTGTCAAGGTTAAAGCTCATTGAAAAATTAGCTCTAACGTCCATTACCACTTCACCTCCTGATTCCTCATTTTTCTGACAAGGATGTTTGTATCCCTGATGATGGGGATTGGTCCCCATGCGTTAAATCCATAGGAGAACTGTCCGTAACCGCCGACGCTTAATGTTGGAAGTTTCAGTCTCTGTCTGGTCAGACTGTTATGGAATCCTCCCCTTCTCTTTTCTCTCTGCTCAGACTTGGGCACGTTTACCGTTCTCTCCTGAGAATGGTATGCGAAGGCAACACCTGCAGGTATTCTGGCACTGACAACTGCCCTTGCGCAGAAGATACCATTATCATTGTATGCTTCAACCCAGTCATTATCCTGAATACCTATGCTCTCACAATCCTTATCATTAAGCCAGATAGAGTTGCCTCCACGTGAGAGTGTAAGCATCCTGAGGTTATCATAGTGGGTTGAATGAATCTGCCACTTACCGTGCGGAGTAATGAAGTTGAGCACAATAGCACCACTCTTGTCACTCTTAACCAATTCATTCATCTTGTTCGGATCCAGCTTGTACTTGTGAGTACACAGTGCCTCTCCGAAATCCAGATAAACCGGATGATCAAGATAGAAGTGCTGTCTGCCGGTCAATGTTCTCCATGGTATCCTGTACTCAACCAGTGTACAGTATGCGCTGTATGCACGACCACTAAATGTGATACCAGTCCAAAGCGGACTTGTAAGACACCTTCTCGGCTGGGCTACAATGTCTTCGTAGGTGAGACGCTGTGCCCTCGTCGGGCCTGCAATTTCATCAGTAACACCATGCCAGTGCTCCGGGTCTTCTTTGATCTCATCCCCGAATATTGCCTTAACAGACTTCTTTGCCTCAAAATACTGTTCACCATGAAGCCCTGTATGATGCTCCTCTTCTGCCCACTGCCTGAAGAGAACCTCACCATTGGTACACCCTGAGAAGAACATCTCAACATTTGCCGCCTCTCTGGCGTCGTTCATGGCAATATACTGTTCACCTTCAATCTCAACCTTGTCAATATGTTTCTTGGCAATATACTCAGCATATAATGGTTTTCCATCAACCATAATCCCATGGAAACCATATTTACCCTTCATATTAGGACCTAACGCCCTGTGACGGTCATAAACCTGGGTGAAGTCCCTGGTAATCACGTTCATATTCGGCATGGTCACGCCAGGTATTGCTTCACACTCACCCTTCTTCCAGTCCTGATAGCCATTAAGTGCCGGCTGTGCAATCTCGCCTGGTGAGTCGTGCGCCAGTGGGGATGTAACTACATCCTTCATTGGCTTTGGAAGGTGTTTCTTTGCTATTGAATCGAACTTTCTTGCAAGGAACTGGAATGCATCCCAGTCACTCTTTGCCTCCCAGTTCGGCATTACTGCAGCGCCCATTGGCTGGAAGTATGAGTGCATATCTGTTGTGTTAATGTCTTCCTTCTCATACCAGTGTGCTGCAGGAAGTACGATATCGCAATACGTAGGAGTTGTATTCATACGCATATTCAGATCAACAAGAAGGTCAAGTTTGCCAAGCGGACTCTCTCTGAATTTCATTTCCTTCAGATACGGCTTTGCAACCTCTGTACAATCCATGTTGTGGTGTGTACCCAGCACGAATTTAAAGAAGTACTCCTGACCTCTTGCACTGGAACCAAGTGCATTACCACGCCAGATCATCCATACCCTTGGCCAGTTCTCAGGTGCATCAGGATCTTCAACTGCGAATTCCAGACTCCCCTTCTTGAGCTGCTTAACGGTATAGTCAATAATCTCAGCATCAGTCTTGGCCCCTGCCTTCATAGCCTCATCGGCTACTGCAATAGAGCTCTTGTTAAACTGCGGATAGAATGGCAGATGCCCCATTCTTACTGCCCTGACCTGCCAGTCTGCACAGTGCTCATAATCAAGCACGCTTGTATCCGGCATTACATGATAATCTGCCATCTTCAGGTCATACTTCCAGAACTGTGCCTGGATATACCACCAGCTTGGTGCATTCTGGAGACGCGGCGGTTTATACCAGTCAAGTGAATGAGCAAACTGACCCCATGAGTCAAATGCAGCCAGCCTCTCCTGTCCAACGTAATGATTCTGACCACCGCCGTTTCTGCCTACACTGCCGCAGAGCATAAGTGAATTTATGAATGCCCTATAGATAAGGTCAGAATGGAACCAATGGTTGCTGCTTGCACCGCTGATTACCATAGACCTGCCTTTGGTAACCTCCGCATTGGATGCAAACTCCCTCGCGATCTGAATGATCGTCTCACGACCGATTCCTGTGTACTTCTCCTGCCATGCCGGAGAGAATGCCTTATCATCATCATAATTTCTGGCAAAATCACCGGTCAATCCTGGACGAGCCACACCATGGTGAGACACCATCATATCAAATACTGTAGTTACAGCAATCTTTCCTTCTGTAGCAGACTCGATGTATTTAACAGGAACCTGCCTCTTGTAAACATCACCGGTATCGAGTTCATAGAATGCACACTCGATAGCAGCATCTTTGGTATCAATGAATGAAAGTGCAGGGTCAATCTGGGTACCTGTCTTTTCCTCTTTTAACAGGGTATTCCATTTACCGTGACTCTCCTTCTTTTTAGGATACCTGAAGCCCATACCGCCATGTACTATTACAGGCTTATTGGTCTTGGTATCCCACATTGCCATCTTCCACTCAGGATTATCCGTATCTGCATAATCCTTAAGGTCAATGGCCTTCAGATACCTGCCCATCTCAAAACCATTCTTGGTCTTCCTGAGTTTAATAAGATGCGGAAGGTCAGTATAGTTCTTTACATAGTTAATAAAGTAAGGAACCTGCCTGTCCACATAAAACTCTTTTAGGATGACATGGTTGATACCCATCCAAATTGCCCCATCAGACCCTGTCTTTACTGGAACCCAAAGGTCAGCATACTTGGCAACCTCTGAATAATCAGGGGCCATTACAACTACCTTTGCACCAGCGACTCTGAGTTCTGAAACAAAGTGTACATCTGCTGTTCTGGTCCTGTTTGGTGTTGCACCTGTTATAACCACATAACCGCTGTTATACCAATCTGCACTTTCACCGACATCTGTCTGTTCACCCCATACCTGAGGATGTGCATTTGGAAGGTCTGTATAATAATCATAGAAACTCAGACTTACTGCACCGATCAACTGATGATACCTTCCACCTCCTGCATAGCTTATCTGAGACATTGCAGGGATAGGTGAGAAGCTGATATTTCTGTCCGGACCATACTTTTTAATTGTATGTATCTGAGCTGATGTAATAATCTCTGCTGCCGTATCCCAGTCTGACCTCCTGAATCCTCCTTTTCCTCTTGACCATTTGATCTTTTTATGAAGCTCTGCATTATCCACAATACTCTTCCATGCATCTACCGGATCTGCATGTTTTGATTTTGCCTCCCTCCAGGCATCCACAAGAGTACCGCGCATATATGGATATTTTATTCTTACAGGACTGTAAACATACCATGATGCAGAAATTCCTCTCTGACAGCCTCTCGGCTCGTAAGGTGGAAGTTCCTGCTCCAGCTTTTCATAGTCTACTGCCTGTAACTCCCATGTTATAACACCATCTTTAACATAGACCATCCATGAGCAACCTCCTGTACAATTGTTCCCATGGGTGCTCCTGACAGTCTTATCATACTGCCATCTGTTTCTGTAAAACTCTTCCCAACCCCGTTTTGCGGGATCTACAATATCCTGAATCCAGGTCATCTTTGTCCTCCTTTCCCTCCGTAATTTCTCCAAATAGCCTGATGTGCAGTACCACCGCCGCAACGATTTCTATAGCGGTTGCTCCACACAATGCCAAAGAAGATAAGTATTCCTATAAATCCTAAAAAGCCGATACCCAGAAATATCCCTGCCTTATTTGATGGGGTCTCCGGCAATGACTTGAAGAATGCCTTCAGATTCTCAACTTCTTCATCTGTTACATTCCTCTTTGAAAAGATTGCCCCCATGACAGGAGTTCCTGTACTGTTAATCCACGCTGCTGCGATAAGTGGATTTGACGGGGCAGGCCCAACTCCATATTTCTCGTTTGGGAGCATTAGATTTGGGCCTAAAGCCCCTCCGCCCAATGCACCATAACCTACATCATGACATGAAATACATGGCGGACCACCGTTTGTAAACCGGATTTCCCCTGTATACAGCTTTCTTCCTGTATCCGGGTCACCGACCGGAGCAGGCGGCACTGCTGCTTCCTCTGTTGCAGGAGCTGTCGCACCCTCTGTCGCCTGAGCAAAAACCTTTGACGAGAGGAATGAAAGCCCTGATACGAGGACTACTGCAAAAAATGCTGCTTTAATCTTAAATAATTTTTTACTACGAACCATCCTTACACCTCCTTTCTATAAGTTTACTGTTTATTATTGAGCCTTCCCCTGTACACACAAGTACAGAGAATCTCAAAAAGCGTGGCTTGAAAAGCCCCGCTGTAGTGAGCAAAATAAAACCTTAATTTTTCTAAATTTTGCGATTACAAGATGAGTACTACTTATTAAACACCCACAACACAGGACAGGGCGACCTTTTGGTCACCCTGTCTGTAACACTGCCCATAAAAAGCTTACCCATTGTTGAATAATGATGAGTTGCCATAACAATCAGGTCAGCATTTTTTTCCTTAGCTACTGCCACAACCTCGTAGGCAGCCTCTCCGTCTCTCAGGATTGTCTCTACTTCTTTAACCCCATATTCCATGAGCCTGGCAGCCTCTTTTTCCAGCAATGCCTCTCCTTCTTTTATCCAGCCCTCATGAATATCATTCCATTCTTTAGAGTCTGTTGCCATGTGCGTGGAACGATACCATTTTTCTACAACATGTACAAGTATTAATTTTGCCCCTGAAATCTTACACACATAAGCAGCAGCATCTTCACCCTTAAGTGTTAACTCCGAACCATCTACCGGACAGACTATATTTTTATATTCCATTGGCAACCCCTTAGAAAACCATGTTCATATAATAATTAATGATGATAAGTATGTGATTCCTGTGTTATCAGAGCCTTTCCGCCCTTAGCAACCCATTTACCTGTCCAACCACGCTGTGCAATACGCATCATAACAAGAACTCCACTTGCGAATATAGCAAAGGCGATAAACCCCCATGCAAAGGTTCCTGTATACTGCTTTGATAAGCCCATAGCATTTGGAATGATTGCTCCACCAAGTGCGCCAACCTCTCCGATCATACTGCCCGCAATAGCAGTTGTGACGGGCCATCGGAGAGGAACCAACTGGAATAATGAACCATTGCCTGCACCAAGCGCCGCAAAGCATAACATAAACATGATAGTTGTAGTTGCCAATGAAGGCAGAGTAGCACCCAACAGCATCATGCCTATGATAACGAAAAACACCACTGTAAGAGAGTTTATACCGCCAATCCTGTCAGAAACATAACCGCCCAGGATTCTGATACCGCTCCCCATTACAGCGGCCAGCATGGTAAGCTGTCCTGCCTGGATCTTTGTTACACCAAATTGATCATAAAAATAGGTAGGAAGGAAGTTAGAAAGCCCTATGAATCCTCCGAAGGTAACAATATAAATCAGGTTGAATGCCCATCCGTCTTTTTCCCAAAGACACTTTACCAGGTCTTTAAGGCTGTGGGTTTCTCTGTCAGGCGGCTCTTTGGCAAATATCAACATAACCAGCCACGGAAACAGCATTGTAATTGCGGCAAAGCCATATACAGTCTGCCATCCATACTTTGTTGCAAGCGGCGGGGCGAGCAAGACAGCAAGAACTGTTCCGCTGTTTCCAGCACCTGCTATCCCCATTGCAAGACCCTTATATTGAGGCGGGAACCATCCTGAGCCAAGCGATAATGCCACACCAAAACTTGCACCGGCGATTCCAAGCAAGATACCCATAGCGAGAACATCAGAATATGTACTTACAAAATAATACCCGTAGAACATTGCTATAAGAATGCAGCTCATTTCAAACAGAGCGGCATTCTTTCTGCCTATGTACTGAGATATGACACCAAGGGGAAACCTCATAAGCGCACCTGCCATGATTGGCACTGAAATCATAAACCCCTTCTGGGCAGGCGTGAGATGAAAACTTTCACTGATGAATGGGGCCATCGCACCATTTAACACCCATATTGCAAAACAGAAATCAAAATAAAGAAATGACGCAAAGAGTGTTGGTGGATGCCCTGCCTTTAAAAAAGTCCTAAAATTAGCCATTTAAAACCCTCCTTTCTAAAAGTTTGTTGGCATTGGAGAATAATCTTTGAAGTTTTGTCCATTAACTATATAGTTAAGCAGTATTTATAATTAATATGCAAACATAATGCCATATTTCTTAACTACTTGTATTTATTGATAAAACCCACTAGAAATGTATTATTAACAGATTGTCCACGTAACGAAATCGTAACAAACTAAAGGCTCATAAAAAATCCTATTCCCGAAATATCCTTAATTTATAAGGGGATAGATGATGTTACGATAACGTAACGTATTTTTGATAATGCCTGAGATAGGTAACACTTTTGAGGGAAGGCAAGAGGCAAGAAGCAAGAAGTTAGAGGTTAGACGGAGGAAACGAGCCGGAAGAAGTTAGACGGAAGAAATTAAGATGCAGGAGTGTAGGTAGACATTTCGTAACCGTTCACAGTTGACAGTTTACAGTTAACGGTTAAGAAAAATATAAAAGTAAGTATATATTTCACAAGAGGTCAAGGTATTTTCTAATAGTGATGCGAAAGAACTCATTCAAGAATTGAAGTCAATTTCAAAAATGCTCCAAGCGTTACATAATTCGTTGAAAAACCGTTAACCGTAAACTGATAACTGTGAACGGTTACAACATTTCTTATATCTATCTTCATAACTTCTAATATCTTACTTCTTACTTCTTACTTCTGACTTCTTGCTTCTTATTTCTCGCCTTATTCCTCCTGCCCTTTTTCCATCCCGTAGATTTTGCACTTCTCCCATAAGGTTTTTCTTGAGATGCCGAGGATTTTGGCGGCAAGGGTTTTGCTCCCCTTTGTCTCTTCAAGGACTCTCATAATATACTGCTTTTCAAATAATGATACGGCATTTGACAGAGGCTCGGAAGACTGAAGGTGAGACGATGCATCAATACCCTCGCCAAACCATCTGCATATTTCTTCAGGAAGGTCCCATGGGTGAATTACTCCTTCCTTGCATAGTGTAATCGCCCTTTTTATTGCATTCTCAAGCTCCCTGACATTTCCGGGGTAATTATGTTTAAGCAACAACTCCTTTACCTCAACTGATAACTCCCTGACAGGTTTCTTCATCTGCTCTGTAAATATCTTAAAAAAATGGTCGGCAAGCAGCAGGATATCTTCCTTCCTTTCCCTAAGGGGCGGCATGTACAGGGGAACAACATTAAGCCTGTAATAGAGGTCCTCCCTGAAGCTCCCCTTCTGCACCTCTTTTTTAAGGTCCCTCTGTGTAGCGCAGATAATCCTTACATCCACTTCTATAGTACCTGTTCCGCCCAGCCTCTCAAACTCCCGTTCCTGAAGTACCCTCAGTAACTTAACCTGTACTGTCGGGGTTATCTCCCCAATCTCGTCAAGAAATAACGTCCCTTTATGTGCAAGTTCAAACCTCCCCTTCTTCTGCTTAATAGCTCCTGTAAATGCACCCTTTTCGTGACCGAACAGCTCTGCCTCAAGAAGGGTCTCAGGAAGGGCTGCACAACTTATTTTTATAAATGCCTCATCCTTTCGGGGGCTGTTATAATGAATGGCACTTGCCACAAGCTCCTTACCTGTTCCGCTTTCTCCGGTAATCAATACTGTAGTGTCTGTAGGGGCAACAACCTTTATCTTCTCAAAAACCTCAAGCATCCTTTCGCTCTTCCCTACTATACCGCTGAAATCATACTTTTCCTCAATCTTCTGCTTCAGGTATATGTTTTCATCCTCAAGGTCCCTTATGGTAATCAGGCGTTTAACAAGGATAATCATCTCATCCATGGAAAATGGCTTTGTAATGTAGTCATAAGCCCCCTGCCTCATAGCCTCAACCGCAGTCTCAACTGAGCCGTGTGCCGTAATCATCAGGATCTTGGATTTCGGGATGTACTGCTTACACGCCTTCAGTATTTGCAGGCCGTCTATCTCCGGCAGGCGTAAGTCGGTGATAATCACATCATAAGGATTATCTTTTATAGCCCTCAATCCCTCACTGCCGGATGCCGCACTATGAACGTTATAGCCCTCTTCTCTCAAGGCATCGGTTATCGAAATCCTCATCAGAGGTTCATCATCAATTATCAGGATATTTGGTACAGTGTGCATAATTCACCTTTCATGTTCATCCGAAAATCACCCCCCCATGCCCCCCCTTGAAAAAAGGGGGGGATTGCCGTTGTCCATTGAGAACCAGAGGAACTTTCCCCCCCTTAACAAGGGGGGGGTTGGGGGGGTGATTTTCATCCTCATTTGTGAACCTCCCATTTCATGACAGTTTAAGGGGTCCAGTGGTCAAGGGTGTTAATCTGTTCACTTAAACCCTCGAACCCTTTCTTTTAAGTTAACGACACAGGCAATGGGGCACCTATCATAGTAGGGGTAGTTAAGGGAAGTCTTATAGTAAATGTAGTCCCCTTGCCCTCTGTGCTTTTTACATCTATCTTACCTGAATGTTTCTCAACTATACCAAGACTGACAGCCAATCCAAGCCCTGTACCTTTGCCCACATCCTTTGTAGTAAAAAACGGGTCAAATATTTTGGGGAGAACATGTGGAGGTATGCCGGCCCCATTATCAGTTATATCAATGCAACACCAGCCGTCTTCCTCATAAGTACTCACTGATAATTGTCCGCCTGTACCTTTAATGGCCTGCACTGCATTTAACAGGATATTCATCACTACCTGCCCCATCTTATGATGGTCTATCATAAGCCTTGGAAGGCCTGAATCAAGTTCCTTCCTTAGAGTTATCCCGTTCTTGGAAATTGCATAACTCATCAAAGAAAGCACCTCGTCCAGAAGGGTGTTTATGTCAACAGCAGTAAGCTCAGGCTGATGCTGTTGTGAAAAATCCAGGAGCTGGTCAACAGTCCTCTGAACCCTGTAAATCCCATCCTCCATTGATTTAAGGTACTCTGCCTGTCTCTCTTTCGATAGCTTATGTCTCCTCAGGTTATAAAGGCAGTTCATTATCCCGCCGATGGGATTATTCACTTCATGTGCAATACCTGCGGCCAGTTGACCGATTGCAGACATCTTCTCTGCCTGTGCAACCTGCTGTTCAAGCCTCTTCCTCTCAGTTATATCATTTGCAATCCCAAGCACCCCCACTACCCTCCCCTCTTCTCCTCTAAGAGGGGAAATACTCATCACAACATACTTGACCTCACCGAATTTGTCAGTTATCTCCATTTCATAAGTATGTTTTATTCCTGCGGTAATTGCATGTTTAAATTTATTGCCCTGATGCTGTCTTGTAAGGATTGATATAAAAGAAACCCCGATAAGGTCATCCTTCTTATACCCCCAGTCTTCCACCTGTTTGTTCACATAAGTAATGATGCCGTCAGGATTCAGAGTATAAATTACGTCATTAGCAGTCTCGAGCAAATTTTCAAGATAATCCTTCATTTCCTTCAACTCCATAGTCCTTTCAGACACCTTCTGCTCAAGAAGCTCGTGGTATTCTTTCAAATGTGTCTCAAGACGCTTCCGGTCTGTTATATCCCTTACAAAAGCCCTTGTCTTAATAAACTGTTTGGTTACCGGATGGTAAAAAGCTGTTGCAGAGAGTTCCACATCAATATTACCGATACCTTTTGTAATAAACTGGGCCTCAATCCTGCTCATACCTTCTTTAATAACCTTTTCAATATGCTTTCTCACCCGTTCTTTAAACGCATCAGGCACAATATCCTCAAGCCTTTTATTTCGCATCTCTTCAATAGAATATCCGAGGATATCAAGCTCCGTCTTATTTACATTGATAAAATACCTCTCCGCATTAACGGAATGGATCATCTCAGGAGAATATTCAACAAGGTCCTTATATCTCTCCTCAGACGTCTCAAGTTCCTTGTTTCGTACCTCAAGGTCTGTATAGGTCTTCTTCAGATCATCCGCCATATTATTGAATCCGTCTGCAAGTTTTTCTATCTCATCGTTTGTCCGTATATTCATACGGTAATCAAGATTGCCCTGCCCGAATTCCTCAACACCTTTATACAATTCATCTATAGGTTTAACAATGTTCCTTGCAGCATATACTCCTGTAAGCGATAAAAATATGATAAGCACTGAGCCGAATATTGAGACACGGATGAGTAGTGAGATAATCGGTGCATACATCTCTCCCGGACTTTGTCTTACAAACACAAACCACCTGTTACCGTCAAACCACCCCTTCTCAGGATATAGTGTCGTATTAACAGGAGAGAAACCGACTATTGAATATTTTCCACCGTGTGCATCATCATCCGCCACATTCCATCCAGGCTTGGTTCTTGATACCATGTTAATAAGCTCAGCATTAAGATGATGACTCCTGAGGGGATAGATGGGACACATGATTATAGTACCCGTTGAATCAACCAGGTTTGCATGGCCTGTAGCGCCGATCCTTACATTATTGATTACCTCAAGCAGGTCATTCATTGTATACTTGATTACAACCACACCTATGGTTTTACCTCTCTCATTTACAGGAGCAGAGATGTTCATAAGATATTTCCCGCTCTGTTCATCAAGCTTCAGGTCACCGACATAAACCCTTCCTGCACCATTATCATAAGCCACATTAAACCACTTCTCATCCCTGTAATTGTTATCGTGTGCATCACGTATACCGGCAACAAAATTTGCACGGCTGTCCACCACCATCAGGCTGTACACCTCTTTCTCAGAAAACTGTTTAAATTTTCTGATATATTCACTCAATTCGTTTTCACTGGGATTTTTCCCGGTTATGGCATTCTTGATATAAGGGGATATTGCAAACCTCTCAGCATCAACAACCTCTCTCTCTATAACCATTTCAACTTTACGAGCAGTCGCTGTTGCCTCATCCTGGAAAGACATGCCTATTGAGTTTCTGAGAGATTTTGTTACATCAAGATATGTCAGATAAAGTCCTGCAACAAGTGGAAAGATACCGATAATCAGCATCATTTTAATTATCTTCTTCTGAATCCCCTGATTTTTGGTCTCTTCAATCATTTAAACGACATTATATAGGTATTCGTATCATCACTGCAAGGAGATGGTACGGGCAGAGGTAAGAAGTCGGAAGCAAGAAGTTAGATAAGATAACCATACCCTCTTGCTTCTTAATTCTTACTTCTTACTTCTTTTTTCAATTGTGCTTACTATTAATGATATGTTAACATTAATCATTCAATTAACTACGGCAATTAACCACGGGAACAATAACAATATGGAAGAAATTTTAAAATGGCTTATAGAGATTGAAGGGATTGCTGAGAGGGTCTATGCTAAGGCCGCTATCCACTTTTCTAATGATATTGAATTTGCAGGCTTCTTAAAGCACCTGCGCGGGGATGAAGAGCTGCATCATATTATTATCAGCAGGGCCGCTGAAATAATTAACAGCAGGGGTGGTTTCCCGCCGCTTGCTATTGATTTAGATATAGATATACAGAAAAACATAAAGGACCATCTCTTAATAGTTGAGAAAAGGATAGAGGCAAACAGCATCGGCAAAGAGGACATGATGGAATTCATAGTCTTCAGCGAATTCTCTGAATGGAATGACATCTTTTTATATATAATCGAGGCTCTTGCAAAAGTAATAAAATAAGTGAATTTTTCTGAATTTATTTGGTGTAAAATTGCTCTCCTTTTGGTAGAATATGTTTGTTAAAAAATACCACACAAAAGGAGAGCCGATGAACTTGAGAGATAAAATATCATG